>CALBTN010000001.1 GCA_937967345.1 uncultured Rubrivivax sp.
CTCAACCCGCCGGTGCCCATCACCACCACGCGCTGGTCGGCGTCCCACGAGCGGATCGCGCGGCCCACCGCCTGACCCAGCTTGTAGCAGCGCGCGGCCGACGGCAGCGGGAACTGCACGGTGTTGATGCACACCGGCACCACCTTCACCGGCCACGCGCCCTGGCCCGGCCACAGCAGCGCCATCGGCAGCGACACCGCGTGGTCGATGTTCATCTCCTGGCAGGTGGTGACGTCGAATTCCTCGGCGATCAGGCTTTCGATCAAGTGCCACGACAGATCCTGCTCGCCCTGGATCGGCGGCAGCACCGGGATGCCCCAGCCTTCGTCGGCGTTTCGGTACTCGGGCGCGGCGCCGACCGCGAAGGTCGGCATCTTGTCGAGGAAGAAGTTCAGCCCGTGGTCGTTGTAGAACATGACGACGACGTCCGGCTTGACCTGGGCCAGCCACTGGTGCACCGCCGGGTAGCCGTCGAAGAAGGGCTTCCAGTACGGGTCGGCTTGCAGGTCGCGGGCGATGGCGCGGCCGATGGCCGGGATGTGCGAGGTGGTGATGCCACCGATGAGTCGGGCCATGGTCAGTTTCTCCCCGCGGCCACCAGCTTGGCCTTGAATTCGTCCTTGGTCATGCCGGTCTGCTGCGCGCCCAGGTCCTGCACGTCCAGGCCGAAGATGCCGGCGAACTTGGCGAGGTAGTAGACGTTGCCGCCGGCAGCGATCAGCTGCAGCACGTTGCGCGCGCGGATCGCTTCGCGCTGCTGCGGGTTCAGCCCGTACTTGGCGCAGTAGCCGTCCTCGTCGGCCTGGAAAGCCGCGCGGTTGGCGGCGTCGTTGAAGGAATAGCACATCTTGTTCAGCGCGTAGCCCTTGCGCGCCTGGCGGCTGTCGAAGATGGTGGTGCCGGGGATGTCGCGGCTGGCGCTCATCGCTGGGGTCTCCTCGAAGGTGGATCGGTGCCGGCAGTGTCGCGCGCGACGGGCAATGGATAAACCGGCCGATACTGATGTCAGCCATGAGCGATCTCGATCATTCGCACCTCGACGGCCGGCTGCTGCAGGTGCTGCTGGCGGTGGCGGAAGAGCGCTCGGTGACGCGCGCCGCCGCGCGGCTGGAGCTGACGCAGTCGGCGGTGAGCCACCAGCTTGACCGGCTGCGCGCGATCACCGGCGATGCCCTGTTCGTCAAGTCCGGGCGCGGCATCGTCGCCACCGCGCGCGCCGAGGCCCTGGCGCTGCAGGCGCGGCCGCTGCTGGACGCGCTGCGCCGCTTCGCCCAGGGCGAGCGCTTCGAGCCGGCCGCGTTCAGCGGCACGGTGACCATCGCCGCCAACGACCTGCAGCGCGACCTGCTGTTGCCGCTGTGGCTGCGTACCGCGCGCGTGCGCGCGCCGGGGCTGGCACTGCGCGTCGTGCCCTCGGGCGTGCCCAGCGCCGAGATGCTGCGCGACGGCGGCTGCGCGCTGGCGCTGACGCCGCGCCCGCCCGATGCCGCCGATCTGGTGCAGCGCAAGCTGTTCGAGGACCGCTACTTGGTGTACTTCGACGCCGCCGCGCGGCCGCCGCCCGGCGGTCTGGCGCAATACCTGCAGGCCGAGCACCTGGTCGTCCACCACGAGCTGCGCGGCCGGCTGGACATCGACCGCTTCATCGAAGAACGCGGCCTGCGCCGCCGCGTCGCGGTCACGGTGGCAGGGTTCTCCGGCGTGGCCCCCTTCCTGCGCGGCAGCCGCCACCTGGCGACGCTGCCCGGGCTGCTGCGTGCCAGCCTGCTGCGCGGCTTTGCCACCGCCGCGCCGCCGCTGCCGACTCCGCCGATGCCGATGTTCATGGTCTGGCACCAGCGCCACCAGGCCGACGCGATGCATCGCTGGCTGCGCGAGGAGTTGCTGGCGATCGTGGCACCGGCGTTGGCCGCGGCCGAGGTGGCGCCCGCGCGCCGCGCTTGAGCCGGCCGCGCCGCGCACCGCATTGCGGCTGGCCGCCCGGGCCGCGCACCCCGGCGCTGGGCCCTCGTGATGCGCAAGCGCCGCTTCGACCGGGAGCCCCAAGGTTGAATGACGGCAGGCCGGGAAAACCCGAGAAACAGCGCAAGGCTTTTTGCGTACATTGTTGTATATCAGTTTGCCGACAAACTGATCCACCAAGAGCGCTCGACCCACCAACCGCCCACCCGCTCGCCTTTCGGCAACTCTCGAGCGCCCGCGTGGTCGGGCGCACGCACTGGAGCACCTGCATGGACATCCGCAACGCCTCGCCGCAGCTCTACAACGAGGATCTCGCCCCGACCTCGGCCAAGGACCGCAACTGGGGTGCCTTCAGCATCTTCAACGTCTGGACCTCGGACGTGCACAGCCTGTGGGGCTACTACCTCGCGGCCAGCTTGTTCTTGCTGTGCGGCAGCTTCACCAACTTCCTGCTCGCCATCGGGTTGAGCTCGATGGTGATCTTCGTGTTGATGAACCTGATCGGCTACGCCGGCGAGAAGACCGGCGTGCCCTACCCGGTGCTGGCGCGTGCGTCGTTCGGCGTCTGGGGTGCCAACCTCGCGGCGATCGTGCGCGCCATCGTCGCGTGCTTCTGGTACGGCGCGCAGACCGCGATGGCCTCGGGCGCGGTGGTGGCGCTGCTGATCCGCAGCGAGCCGATCCTCGAGTTCCACAAGAGCGTGCACTTCCTCGGCCACTCGGGGCTCGAGGTGATCTGCTACGTGATCGTCTGGGCGCTGCAGTTGCTGATCATCCAGAAGGGCATGGAGACGGTGCGCAAGTTCCAGGACTGGGCCGGCCCGGCGGTGTGGGTGGCGATGCTGGTGCTGGCCATCGGGCTGATGGTCAAGGCCGGCGGCTTCTCCTTCGACCACGGCATCCCGCAGGACGTGCTGCTGGCCAAGACCAAGGACGTGGGCATCAGCGAAGAACCCGGCACCTTCTGGGCGCTGATGGCGGTGGGCGCGACCTGGATCACCTACTTCGCCGCGCTGTACCTGAACTTCTGCGACTTCTCGCGCTATGCCAAGAACAAGCAGGCGGTCAAGGTCGGCAACCTGTGGGGCCTGCCGGTCAACCTGATCGCCTTCACGCTGGTCGCGGGCATCACCACCATCGCCGCGTACAAGGTCTACGGCGAGGTGCTGCTGCACCCCGAGCAGATCTCGGCCAAGTTCGACAGCTGGTTCCTGGCGCTGCTGGCGGCGCTGACCTTCGCGGTGGCCACGCTGGGCATCAACGTGGTGGCCAACTTCGTGTCGGCGGCCTTCGACATCAGCAACGTCTTCCCCAAGGCCATCAGCTTCAAGAAGGGCGGGCTGATCGCCGCGCTGATCGCGCTGGCGCTGTACCCGTTCGCGCCGTGGGAGGGTGGCGCCGCGCACTTCGTCAACGCCATCGGCGCGACGATGGGGCCGCTGCTGGGCATCATCGTGGTCGACTACTACCTGCTGGCCAAGGGCAACGTCAACGTGGCCGCGCTGTACGACGAACACGGCGAGTACCGCTACGAGGGCGGCTGGAACGTCAACGCGCTGGTGGCCACCGGCGTGGGCTCGATCTTCTCGACCATCTTGCCCAACTTCACGAATCTGGTGCCGGCCTGGTGGAACACCTACGGCTGGTTCTTCGGCGTGGCCATCGGCGGCGTGACCTACTGGGTGATGTCGATCCTGCGCCCGCGCGCGCTGCCGGCGCCGGCGCGCGCCTGAGGCGCTGGCCGCGCGCGGCCAGACGGCCTCGCCAACGGGATGGGGCGGCGACAATCGCTGCCCCTGTACCGCAAGAGGCCCCTTGATGACCCAAGGCACCATCGTCGAGCGCGTCATCGAGTCGATCCTGTCGCGCCAGATTCGCCCCGGCGAGCGGCTGGGCGAGCAGGAGCTGGCCGACCTGTTCGGCGTCAGCCGCACGCTGGTGCGCGAGGCGCTGATCAAGCTGCAGGCGCGCGGCTTCGTCCAGGTCAAGCCGCGCATCGGCTGGTACGTGGCCGAGCCGTCGTTCGAAGAAGCGCGCGAGACCTACGCCGCGCGCCGCGTGATCGAGCCGGGCATGCTGCGCGACGCCGGCCGGCCGCTGCAGTCGGTGATCAAGAAGCTGCGCCAGCACGTGGCCGACGAGCGCCGCGCGATCGACACGCGCGATGCCGGCACCCGCAGCGAGCTGCTGGCCGACTTCCACGTGTGCCTGGCGCAGTGCCTGGGCAACCGCTTGCTGACGGCGATGATGGTCGACCTGTCGGCGCGCACCACGCTGGTGTCGGCGCTGTACCAGTCGACCACCGACGCGCAGGGCTCCAACGACGACCACGCGCGCATCGTCGACGCGCTGGCCGACGGCGACAACGCGCGCGCCGAGCGGCTGATGATCGAGCACATCGACTGGCTGGCCGCGCGGCTGGACGCCAGCACCGCCGGCAGCGGGCGCGCCAGCGACCGGCTGCGCCAGGCGCTGGCGCCGCAGCCGCGCGCCAAGCCACGCTCGCGGAGCACGGCGCGCGGCTGAGAGCCAGTGCCCCTGGGCCAGCGCGGCTGCGGCGGCGCTTCCTACAATGCCTTCGAACGCGCCGCAAGCACGCGCGTGGCAATGGAGGCCGCATGCTCGTCGAACGCATCTGGACCGGCAACGCCTACCGCAACTTCAACTACCTGATCGCCTGCCCCGAAACCGGCGAGGCGCTGGCGATCGACCCGCTGGACCACGGCAAGTGCCTGCAGGCCGCCAAGGTGCGCGGCTGGCAGATCACGCAGGTGCTCAACACCCACGAGCACCACGACCACACCGGCGGCAACGACGCGGTGATCGAAGCCACCGGCGCCAAGCTGCTGGCGCACCACAAGTCGGGCGACAAGATCCGCGGCGTCGACCGCGGGTTGAAGGCCGGCGACATCGTCAAGGTCGGCAAGACGGTGGAGCTGGAGTGCCTGGACACCCCGGGCCACACCATGTGCCACATCTGCCTGCGCTCGCACACCGACACGCCGGCGCTGTTCTCGGGCGACACGCTGTTCAACGCCGGCGCCGGCAACTGCCACAACGGCGGTGACCCGGCGGCGCTGTACGCCACCTTCGTCGACCAGCTGGCCAAGCTGCCCGAGCACACCCAGGTCTACCCGGGGCACGACTACATCGAGAACAACCTGAAGTTCACGCTGGCGCGCGAGCCCGACAACGTCAGCGCGCGCGCGCTGCTGCCGCAGGTGGCCGGCCACGATCCGGCGCAATCGATCGTCACCACGCTGGCCGACGAGCGGCGCTTCAACACCTTCTTCCGGCTGGGCAGCCCGAGCCTGATCGCGCGGCTGCGCGAGGCCTTCCCCGAACTGCCCGAGCAACCCGACGCGCAGACCGTCTTCGTCAAGCTGCGCGAGCTGCGCAACCAATGGTGAGGTTGGCGAGCTTGGCGAGACTGTCGCGGCCCGGGCCGCGCCCGCGCCACGCCGCTGCGGCGCATGCAGCGTGATGCGGCACTGCGCGAACGCATCGTTGCGCGCCTGAGCCGCTTCGACGTGCAGTCGCTCGGCGGTGCCGGGCTGCGCGCGGCCGCGGTGGCGGTGGTCGTCACCGACGAGGGCCACGGCGCCGGCTTGAGCGGCATGCGCGCCCACGCGGCCTGGAGCCGCGACGCGGCGCTGCTGCTGACGCGGCGGGTCGCCGATCTGCGCGCCCATGCCGGGCAATGGGCGCTGCCGGGCGGGCGCATCGACCACGGCGAATCGGCCGAACAAGCGGCGCTGCGCGAACTGCACGAAGAAGTCGGCTTGCGGCTTGCCGCCGACAGCGTGCTCGGGCGGCTCGACGACTTCGTCACGCGCTCGGGCTACGTCATCACGCCGGTGCTGCTGTGGGGCGGGGCCGAACGCGAGCTGCGGGCCAATCCGCACGAGGTCGGCAGCGTCCACCGCATCCCGGTCAGTGAACTGCTGCGCGCCGACGCGCCGATCCTCGAACCGCTGCCGGGCAGCGCGCAGCCGGTGCTGAAGATGCCGGTGGGCGACAACTGGATCGCCGCGCCGACCGCGGCGGTGCTCTACCAGTTCCGCGAGCTGTGCCTGTGCGGCCGCGCGACCCGCGTCGCCCACTTCGAGCAGCCGCCCTTCGCCTGGAAGTGACGCGACCCGTCACAGGGCCTGGCACTCGCCAAGCACGCGCAGGAGGCCTGCGCCGGCGGCAAGGCCGGCCCGACGGCCATGCTGGAGCCCCCTCTTGGAGGGGGCGCGGGGGAGCCGCCTCCACGCGCGTTGGCGCAAAGCGGCCTGCGGCCGCTTTGCGCCTACAACGACGGCGCCAGGCGCCGCCTGGCTGTGGCGAGGTCGATCGCCTGGCGGCGTGCCCAGTCTTCCAACTGATCGTCGCCGACGTGCCCGACGTTGAAGTACAGCGCATCCGGGTGCGCCATGTAAAAGCCGCACACGCTGGCCGCCGGCGACATCGCCATGCTGTCGGTCAGCGCCATGCCGATGTCCTCGGCCTGCAGCAGGCGGAACAGCTCGCGCTTGACACTGTGTTCGGGGCAGGCCGGGTAGCCCGGCGCGGGACGGATGCCGCGGTACTTCTCGGCGATCAGCGCGTCGTTGTCGAGCTGCTCATCGGCCGCGTAGCCCCAGAACTCGGTGCGCACGCGCTGGTGCAGCCGCTCGGCGAAGGCCTCGGCCAGCCGGTCGGCCAATGACTTCAGCATGATCGCCGAGTAGTCGTCGAGGTCGTCGACGAACTGCTTTTCCTTTTTCTCCACGCCCAGCCCGGCAGTGACGGCGAAGGCGCCGATGTAGTCGGGCTTGACGCCCTTGGGCGCGATGAAGTCGGCCAGGCAACGGTTGGGCCGCATGATCTTCTTGCCGTCCGGGCCGTCGACCACCGGCCGCTCGGTCTGCACCCGCAGCGGCGACCAGCGCAGCACCACCTCGGCGCGTGATTCGTCGCTGTAGACCTCGATCGTGTCGTCATCCGCCGTATTGGCCGGCAGCAGTGCGATCACCCCGGCGGCCTGCAGCCAGCGGCCGTCGATCGCGCGGTGCAGCAGCCGCTTGCCGTCGCTGAACACGCGCTGCGCCTGCTCGCCGACGATCTCGTCGCGCAGGATGGCGGGAAACTTGCCCGCCAAGTCCCAGGTCTGGAAGAACGGGCCCCAGTCGATGCAGGCCACCAGCTCGTTCAGGTCGTAGTTGCGGAACTCGCGCCGGCCCAGGAACTTCGGCTTCGGCGGCGCGTAGCCCTGCCAGTCGAGCGGCGTCTTGTTGGCGCGCGCCGCGGCCAGGCTGACCAGCGGCGTCACTTTCTTGTTGGCGTGCTGCTGGCGCACGCGCGCGTAGTCGGCGTTGACCTCCTCGATGTAGCGCGCGGCGCGCTCGTCGGACAGCAGATCGGAGCACACGCCCACGCTGCGCGACGCGTCGGGCACGTAGACCACCGGGCCGTCGTAGTGCGGCGCGATCTTCACCGCGGTGTGCACGCGGCTGGTGGTGGCGCCGCCGATCAGCAGCGGGATCTTCTTCAGCCGGAACCAGTCGTCGCGCTGCATCTCGGCGGCCACGTGCTGCATCTCCTCCAGGCTGGGCGTGATCAGGCCCGACAGGCCGATGATGTCCGCGCCCTCCACCCTGGCCTTCGCGAGGATGTCCTGGCACGGGACCATGACGCCCATGTTGACGACCTCGAAGTTGTTGCACTGGAGCACGACGGTGACGATGTTCTTGCCGATGTCGTGCACGTCGCCCTTGACCGTGGCCACGACGATCTTGCCCTTGGCCTTGATGTCGCCGCCGGCGTCGAGCAGGGCTTTCTTTTCTTCCTCGATGTAGGGCAGCAGATGCGCCACCGCCTGCTTCATCACGCGCGCGCTCTTGACCACCTGCGGCAGGAACATCTTGCCCGCGCCGAACAGGTCGCCGACGATGTTCATGCCGTCCATCAGCGGGCCTTCGATGACGTGCAGCGGGCGCCCGCCGGCCGTGCGCGTGGCCTGCCAGCATTCTTCGGTGTCGGCGACGATGAAGTCGGTGATGCCGTGCACCAGCGCGTGGCTCAGGCGTTCGCCCACCGTGCCGGCGCGCCACGCCAGCCGCGCGCTGTCGTCCTTGGCCGCGCCCTTCGCGCTCTCGGCGATCTCGAGCAGGCGCTCGCCAGCGTCCTTTCTGCGGTTCAGCACCACGTCCTCGACGCGCTCGCGCAGCTGCGGCTCCAGGTCGTCGTAGACGCCGACCATGCCGGCGTTGACGATGCCCATGTCCATGCCGGCCTGAATGGCGTGGTACAGGAACACGGTGTGGATCGCCTCGCGCACCGGGTCGTTGCCGCGG
>CALBTN010000002.1 GCA_937967345.1 uncultured Rubrivivax sp.
TTCCAGCCCTGGCCTTCGTCGCCGATGCGGTTCGTCGCCGACACGCGCACGTCGTCGAAGAACACTTCGGCGAAGGCCTGCTTGCCGTTCAGCGCCTTGATCGGGCGGATGGTGATGCCCTTGGTGTCCAGCGGCAGCAGCAGGTAGCTCAGGCCATGGTGGCGGCTGGACTGCGGGTCGCTGCGGAACAGGCCGAACATCCAGTTGGCGAAGACGGCACGTGTCGACCAGGTCTTCTGGCCGTTGAGCACGTATTCGTCGCCATCGCGGATGGCGCGGCTGCTGATCGCCGCCATATCCGAACCCGCGTTCGGTTCGCTCCAGCCCTGCGCCCACATGTCGTCGCAGCGCGCCATGCGCGGCAGGAAGCGCGCCTTCTGCTCGGGCGTGCCGAACTCCATCAGCGTCGGCCCCAGCAGCAGGATGCCGTTCTGGTTGACGCGCATCGGCGCGCCGGCGGCGTGGTATTCCTCTTCGAAGATCAGCCACTCGTTCAGGTCGGCGCCGCGCCCGCCCAGGTCTTTCGGCCAGATCACGCTGCTCCAGCCGCCTTCGGCCAGCCTGGCTTCCCAGGCGCGGTGCTGCTCGAAGCCGTCGCGCGTGTCGTAGCTGGCCAGCGGCTCGGCCGGCACGTTGGCACGCAGCCAGCCGCGCGCCTCGGCGCGGAAGGCCTGTTGCTCGGGGGTGAAACTCAAATCCAAGGTGGGCCTCGTTCAGAACTTGGCGTCGCGTTTGTCGACGAAGGCGCGGCGCGTCTCGGCCGAGTCGGGGCTCATGTAGGCCTGCAAGGTGAAGCCCTGCTCCCAGCGGTACTTGGCCTCGAGGTTGCCGTCCTCGACGCCGGTCAGCGCTTCCTTGGCGATGCGGATCATCGCCGGGCTCTTGGCGGCGATCTTCGCGGCGATCTCCATCGCCGCATCGCGCAGCGCCGCACGCGGCACCACACGTTCGATCGCGCCCAGGCGTAGCGCCTCGGGCGCGCCGATCATCTCGCCGGTAAAGAACAGGTAGCGCGTTTTCTGCACGCCGAACATGCGCTGCAGGTGCGCCGCGCCGCCCATCGCGCCGCGGTCGACTTCGGGCAGGCCGAAGCTGGCGTCGTCGGCGGCGATCACGATGTCGGCTGCACCGCAGATGCCGATGCCACCCCCCAGCACGAAACCGTGCACCGCGGCGATCACCGGCACCTTGTTCAGGTGCACCGCCTTGAAGGTGGCGTAGTTGCCGGCGTTGACCGTGATGATCAGGCTCTGGTCGGCGTTGAGTTCCTTGATGTCGACGCCGGCGCAAAAGCCCTTGCCTTCGGCGCGGATCACGATCACGCGCACTTCGGGGCGCTCGCCCAGCGCGGCGACCTCGGCGGCCAATGCGTTCCAGCCGGCCGCGTTCAGCGCGTTGACCGGCGGGCGGTTCAGCACCACCTCGGCCACGCCGTCGTGGTGCACCTGGGTTTGGAATTGATCAGATTGCTCAGACATGCACGCCCTCCGTCGCGGCTTGGGGTGACAGCACACGCAGCCGCGCTTCGGCCTGCGCGACGATGCCGTCGATGACTTCGCGGCAGGACTGCAGCTCGCCGATGACCGCGGCCACCTGGCCCGACGACATCACGCCTTCGGCCGGTTTGCCCTGCACCATCGCGCGCTCCAGCAGCACCGGCGCGTTGGCCGCCATCACCGTCTGCGCCACGTTGCCGGCGTCCTCGCGCAGCGCCTGCATGAAGATCTTCAGCGCCTGCGCGCTGGTCATGCCGGTCTGCGCCTTCCACTGCAAGGCGCTGGCAATGGCAATGCGCAGCCGCTTGAAGGGCGAGGCCTTCTCCAGCATCGCCAGGTATTCGTTTTCCAGCATGCGCTGCGGCATGCCATCGACCAGGTGCGAGATGCGGATGCGCTCGGCGTCCTTGGCCTTGACGTAACGCTCCAGCGTGACCGCGGGCACACCCGAGTCGCTGGTCATCAGGAAGCGTGTGCCCATCGCGATGCCCTGCGCGCCGTAGGCCAGCGCCGCCACCAGGCCGCGGCCGTCGTAGAAGCCGCCCGCGGCCACCACCGGCACCTTCACCGCGTCAACCACCTGCGGCAGCAGCACGGTGGTGGGCACGCTGCCGGTGTGGCCGCCGCCTTCGCCACCCTGGATGGTGATGACGTTGGCGCCCATCTCGATCGCTTTTTGCGCGTGCTTGAGCGCACCCACGGTGGGCATGCAGGTGATGCCGGCGTCGCGCAGCCGGCCGATCACCTTCTTGTCGGGCCCGCGCCCGTAGCTGACCGCACGGATGCGGTGCTTCACCGCCAGGTCGAGCAGCTGCTGCGCATTCGGCTGGAACATGTGGAAGTTCAAGCCGAAGGGGCGGTCGTCGGTCAGCCGCTTGACCTTCAGGATGTCGTCTTCGATGCGCTCGGCCGGAATCGTCGCGCCGGCAAGAAAACCGAAGCCGCCGGCGTTGGTCGTGGCCGCCACCAGCTCGGGGCCGGCGACCCAGCCCATCGCCGTCTGCACCACCGGCACTTCGCAGCCGAGCAGCTCGCACAGCGGGGTGCGCAGCGCCGGATGAATGGCCTTGGTCATCGCTTGACGATGACCGATGAGCCGTGCCCGAACAGCCCCTGGTTGGCGGTGATGCCGACCCTGGCGCCTGCCACCTGGCGCGCGCCGGCCTGGCCGCGCAGTTGCCAGGTGAGTTCGCACACCTGCGCCAGCGCCTGCGCCGGCACCGCTTCGCCGAAGCAGGCCAACCCGCCCGAGGCGTTGACCGGGATGCGACCGCCGACCCGCGTCGCGCCGCTGCGCAGCAGGGAGGCGGCCTCGCCGCGCGGGCACAGCCGCAGGTCTTCGATCCAGTCGAGCTCGAGCGCGGTCGACAGGTCGTAGACCTCGGCCAGGCTCACGTCCTCGGGGCCGATGCCGGCTTCCTCGTAGGCCTTCAGCGGCAGCGCGGCGCGGAAGCTGTGTGCTTCGGCCGCCACCGCCGAGTCGGTGGCGATGTCGGGCATCTCGATCACGCCGGAGGCAAAGGTCGGCGTCACGGTGGAGATCGCCGCCACGCGCGGCGCGTCGGCGCGGCCGATGCGCCGCGCGTAGTCGACGCTGGACACGATCAGCGCGGCAGCGCCGTCGGAGGTGGCGCAGATGTCCATCAGCCGCAGCGGATTGGCCACCATCGGCGAGGCCGCGACCTCGTCGGCGTTGAAAGCCTTGCGGTAGCGCGCGTTCGGGTTGTCCAGGCCGTGCTGTGCGTTCTTGATCTTGACCTGCGCGAAGTCGGCCACCGTGTCGCCGTACAGCGCCATGCGCCGGCGCGCGTACAGCGCGAAGTAGCTCGGGTTGGTGATGCCCAGGCGGAAGCGCACCCAGTCGGGGTCGTCGGGGCGGTCGCCCTTGGCCGGCGCGAGAAAGCCCTTGGGCGTGGTGTCGGCGCCGATCACCAGCGCCAGTTCGCATTCGCCCGACAGGATCTTCGAGCGCGCGGCAGCCAGCGCCTGCGAGCCCGAAGCGCACGCGGCGTACGAGGTGTTGACGTGCGCGCCCTGCCAGCCCAGCGCCTGCGCGAAGGTGGCGCCCGCCACCTGGCCCGGGTAGCCGCAGCGGATCGTCGCCGCGCCGCTGACGAACTGCACCTTGCGCCAGTCGACGCCGGAGTCCTTCAGCGCAGCGCGCGCCGCGACCACGCCGTAGTCGACGAAGTTGCGCCCCCACTTGCCCCACGGGTGCATGCCCGCGCCGAGGATCGCGATCTCGCGTTGCGTGCTCATCGTGCAGGTTTCCATTTCCAGCTGAGCTGACGCTCGGGGCCGTTCGCGCCCTGCGACTCGGACAGCGTCTCGATCACCAGTTCCATCGGCATGCCGACCTCGAGCGCATCGACGCCAATGCCCTGCACCACCTGGCCGAGCACGATCATCTTTTCGCGCTCGAGTTCGACCGCGGCGATCGCGAAGGGCACGAAGGGCTCGGCCGCCACGTAGGGCGGCGGCGGCTGGTAGGCCGCGTCGGTGTACGACCACAGCCGCCCGCTACGCGACAGCGGCGCATCCTCGAAGCTCTCGCTGTCGCAGGCCGGATTGCGGCAGTAGCGCGACTGGCGCGGAAAGTAGTAAGTGCCGCAGCCGGTGCAGCGCGAGCCGATCAGGTGCGCTCCGCTTTCGTCGTGGCCGAACCAGCCTTCGAGCACCGGGCGCTCGACGGGGGTGTTCATCAAAGGGCTCCCTTCAGCCGCCGAACACGGCGCCACGCAGGTTGTGCGGATCCAGCCGGGCCAGCAGCGCCAGTTCATCGGCGCTGGGATCGGGCGTGGTACTCACGTCGGCCGGCACCTCGACCGCGAAGCCGGTGGCCTGCTGCACCTGCTCGGCGCTGACGCCGGGGTGCAGCAAGCGCAGCCGCACCGCGTGGTTGGCACCGCCGAAGTCCAGCACGCACAGGTTGGTGATGATCAGGCGGATGTCGACGGTCTCGTCCAGACTCCAGCCGCGCGCCAGGCGCGCCGGGTTGTAGCCCACCGAGGCCACCATGTCGACCTCGCCCGGCACGAACACCTTGGGCGAATGGTTGGGCACGAAGAACGAGTTCGCGTGGTTGATCGAGTTGCCCGGGAAGCCGCGCACGCCCAGCATCATCGACTTGGGCCGCGCGTAGTCGCTGCCCACCATCGAGATGTTGGCCTGGCCGAAACGGTCGACCTGCGTCGGCCCGACCATCGCGTGGCGCTTGCCGCCCCAGACGTTGTCGAAGATGCGCGCGAAGCCCATGTGCGATTCACGCTGCACCGGGTAGTCGGCAAGCGGGCCCGTGCGCGGACCCACCGGCACCGGCTCGCGCACGATCCAGGCTTCGGAGTCGGTCATCATCAGGTCGCGGTTCAGCGAGGCCATGCACACGCTGGCGGCCAGGCGCGGCACCACGCCGATGCCGGTGGCGAGCACCTCGCCGTCGTGGGCCCAGGCGCGCGCCGCGGCGCAGATGATGCGGTCGATCAGGGAAACTTCAGCCATGTCTGTGCTCCGGGGCTTCAGAACACCGGCAGCGGCAGCTTGCGCACCGCCTGCTCGCCACCCACGCGCTCGAGGTATTGCGCCTCGCCGCCGGCGATGTAGCGCTCGTAGTACGCAGCCCAGCCGCCTTCTTCCTTGGCGC
The DNA here is from genome assembly GCA_937967345.1 of uncultured Rubrivivax sp. Classification (GTDB taxonomy): domain Bacteria; phylum Pseudomonadota; class Gammaproteobacteria; order Burkholderiales; family Burkholderiaceae_C; genus Rubrivivax. Next base: position 5,137 of record CALBTN010000002.1, read on the forward strand.
TGGCGGTGTACTCCTTGAAGTGCTTGACGTCGAAGCCGTACAGCGGCGCGCACGAACTCGGGTGCGCACCGCAGGGGATGTGTACCACGCCGCTGGTCTGCGCGCGCTCCCAGTACACGTAGCGCGCTTCGTCGCCCTGCGAGAAGTGGCTGGAATCGACCAGCTCGTCGCAACTGACGAAGGTCTTCTTCGCCGCGCGCGCGAACAGGTCGTCCATGTACAGGTCGGGGCCCTTGACCTGGCACACGCCGCGCGCGTCGGCACGGTCGACGTGCAGCAGCGCCGCGTCCAGCGGCAGCGCCGGCATCGCCACCCAGTCGCGCTGGTCGTAGGGCGAGCCCACCAGCTTGATCTGCGGGTTGCGCGCGAGCACATCGGTGCCCAGCCCGACCCGCGTCGGGATGAAAGGCACGCGCATGCCGGCGGCCTTCAGCCCGAGCATGAACAGGCCCTCGTCGATCTCCATCACCTCGATCGCACCCGACTGGCGCGCGATGCGGAAGTACGGCTCGAGCGGGATGAAGTCGAGCGAGACGAAGGCGAAGACCAGCTTCTTGACCTTGCCGGCGGCGCACAGCATGCCGACGTCGGCGCCGCCGTAGGCGACGACGGTGAGATCCTTCAACGGGCTGCGCAGGATCTCGCGCACCAGTGCCATCGGCTTGCGCCGCGGGCCCCAGCCGCCGATGCCCACGGTCATGCCGCTTTCGAGTTGCGCCACCGCCTGGGCGGCGCTCATGCGTTTGTCTGCCATGGAATGCGAACCTAGGTACGTGTCTGGTTGCCGACCGAAAAATCGTGGCCCCACAGACTGACGCGGGTGAACTCGTGCACCACGTGTTCACGCCAGTCGACGACGGCGCCGCCGCAGCCGAACTCGATGTCGAAGTTCGACGGCGTGCGCATGTAGAAAGAAATCATGCGGTCGTTGGTGTGCTGACCGAGCGTGGCGGTCTGCAGCACCTGCTGCGCTTGCATGCGGTCGATCGCACGGCCAACCTCGGGCACGTCGTCGACCTCGACCATCACGTGCACGCAGCCCGACTCCACCGGGAAGCCGGCCAGCGCCAGGCTGTGGTGGCGGCCGTTGTTGCAGTGGAAGAAGTGGATCGGCAGCGTCGGCCCGTCGTCGCCGGCAGGCTTGAAGTTGAAGACGTCCGACAACCCGAAGCCCATCACCTCGCGCGCGAAGCGCGCAGTGGCCTCGAACTGCGCCGCCGGCAGCACGGTGTGGCCCATGCCGATGCCGCCGGTGATGAAGCGCTTGACGCCCACCGGCGACGCGAAGTGCGCGAAGTCGGACTGGAAGCCGTGTACCAGCTCATGGCGGTTGCCCGACGGATCACTGAACAGCGCGATGCGCTGCACGCGGCGCAGCGCGGCGAGCTTGGCGTCGCCAAGTTCGTAGGCGGTACCGCTGGCCTGCAGCGTGGCCAGTCCTGCATCGAATGCGGCCTCGTCCGACACCTCCCAGCCGCTGGCCAAATAGGCGTCGCGCGCACCCGGCAGCACCAGGATGCGGAACTGGCGCTCGTCCATCTTCAGGTACAGCGCACCGTCGGCGGCGGGCGCGCTCATCATGCCCAGCACGCCTTCGCCATAGGTCTTCCAACGCGCCAGGTCGCTGCTCTCGGCAACGATATAGGCCAGTCCCCGGATATCGATCATCGATGGTGCTCGCGCGCAATGTGTGCCACTGCAAACGAGTGTCGCGGCGCCCTGCACCGCACTCATCGTCCGTTGGGACTAGCAATAACCCGCGAACGATTGCAGCGTGCGCGGCGCGTTGCAAGGCGTGGCCGCAGCCGGGGTTGTTGCAGGGTCGCGGCGACGGGCAAACGCCGCGGCCACGCCCGACGATGCGGCCTACTGCAGCGCGCGCTGCACGGCGTCGACGAAGGCCTCGGGTTGGTCGGCGTGCACCCAGTGGCCTGCCGACTCGATGAACTCGACCCGCACCTGCGTGAACATCGGCGCGAACTCCGCACCGTCGCGCTGCTTGACGTAGTCGGAGCGCGCGCCGGCGATGACCTGCACCGGCCGCTCGAAGCGCAGCTCGCGCAGCGTTTGCGGAAAGGCGCTCAACGCCGGCAGCGCCGCGCTGATCACCGGCAGGTTGATGCGCCAGTCGAAGTGCGCGTTGCGCGCCACCAGGTTTTGCATCAGGAACGGCACCACGCCCGCGGCGTCGGGCAGCGCATCGCTCAGACGCAGCCGCACTTCCTCGCGGCTGGCGGCGTGCAGCGTGTCGGTGGTGCGCATCGCCTCGGCGAAGACCGACAGCCTATCGGCGTACTGCACCGGCGCGATGTCGGCGACGATCAACCTGTCGATGCTTTGCGGGCGCAGCAGCGCCAGCGCCATCGCCACCTTGCCGCCCATGCTGTGGCCGATCAGGCTGGGCCGCTGCAGCCCCTGGCGTTCGATCAGCCGCGCGATGTCGCCGGCCATGGCGATGTAGTCCATCGTGTCGGCCCAGGGCGACGCGCCGTGGTTGCGCAGGTCGACGCTGTACACGCGGTGCTGCGGCGCCAGCCGGCGCGCGATGCTGCGCCAGTTGGTGCTGGACCCGAACAGCCCGTGCAGGATCAGCAGCGGCGCACCATCGCCCACCGCATCGAAGGCCAGGTCGACGCTGCGGGCCGCGCCGAAGCCCGCTGCATCAGCCACCGCTCATCCGCGCGAGCTGTTTGCGCGCGTCGTCGGCGGTCTCGAAGATGTGCGGCGCCACGCCGCGCTCGGCCAGCGCATCACCGAGCTTGGCCCGCAGATACGCGCTGGTGGTGTAGCGCGACACGCGCGAGTAGTGGCGCCCGGCCACGTCGCGCACCATCGCGGTATAGGCGTCCAGCGCGTCGGGCAGCACCTGGAAGTTGTCGTAGTCGACGATCGCCGGCACCATGCGCCCCAGCGGGCGCAGCTGCTGCTCGAGCACGTCGCGGATCTGCTCGACCTCGGCCTCGTTGCGCACCGTCATGCCCTCGAAGTTGGCGAAGAACAGGCCCTGTTCGGCATCGAAGCTGAAGCGCTGCTCCAGCGGCAGCTGCAGCATCTGCTCGCGCAGGCGCATCGGCTCGGACGCGAAGATGCGCTCGTCCATCAAGCGCGGCGATGTGTCGATGATCGGCGCGAAATCCATCTTGGCCAGCACGTCGCGCTCCAGATCCACCCCGGGGGCGATCTCGATCAGTTCCAGCCCGTCGGGCCTGAGCTTGAACACGCAGCGCTCGGTGACGTAAAGCACCGGCTGCTCTCGCTGCGCCGCCACGCTGCCGCTGAAGGTGCGGTGCTCGACCTCGCGCACGAACTTGCGCGTGCTGCCGTCCTGCACGATGTGCAGCTTGCCGTCGCGCACCTGGAACTGCTGCTTGCCGGCGTTGAAGGTGCCGACGAACACCACCTTCTTCGCGTTCTGGCTGATGTTGATGAAGCCGCCCGCGCCCGCCAGGCGCGGCCCGAAGCGGCTGACGTTGAGGTTGCCTTGGGCGTCGGCCTGCGCCAGACCAAGGATGGCGATGTCCAGCCCGCCACCGTCGTAGAAGTCGAACTGGTAGGGCTGGTCGATCACCGCGTCGGTGTTGATCGCCGCGCCGAAGTCGCCGCCGCCCGCGGGCACGCCGCCGATCACGCCGGGCTCGGCGGTCAGCGTCAGCAACTCGGTCACCTTCTCCTCGTTGGCGACGTTGGCCACACCCTCGGGCATGCCGATGCCGAGGTTGACCACGCTGTTGGCCTCGAGCTCGAGCGCGGCGCGGCGTGCGATCAGCTTGCGCTCGTCCAGCGCCATCGGCTGCGTGCCGCCGGTGGGCACGCGCAGCTCGCCGCTGTAGCCGGGATGGTAGGAGGTGACGAAGGTCTGCCAGTGGTTCTCGGGCTGCGCCACGACGACGCAGTCGACCATCACCCCCGGCACCTTGACCTGGCGCGGATTGAGCGACCCGCGCTCGGTGATGCGCTCGACCTGCGCGATGATGACGCCGCCGCTGTTGTGCGCCGCCATCGCCATCGACAGCGTCTCCAGCGTCAGCGCTTCGCGCTCCATCGTCAGGTTGCCTGCCGTGTCGGCCGTGGTGGCGCGGATGATCGCGACGTGGATCGGAAAGGCCTTGTAGAACAGGCACTCCCGGCCGCCCAGTTGCACCAGTTCGACCAGATCCTCGGTGGTGGCGCTATTGATCTTGCCGCCGCTGAAGCGCGGATCGACGAAGGTCCCCAGCCCGACGTGGCTGAGGTGGCCGGGGCGGCCGCCGGCGATGTCGCGCAGCAGGCACGAGATCACGCCTTGCGGCAGGTTGTAGGCCTCGATGCGGCCTTCGACCGCCAGCTTGCCCAGCCCCGGCACCAGGCCCCAGTGGCCGCCGATCACGCGCTTGATCAGGCCTTCGTGCGCCAGGTGGTTCAACCCCTTGTCACGCGAGTTGCCCTGGCCGGCGGCGTAGACCAGCGTCAGATCGCGTGGCGCTTGGGTCGCCTTGAAGCGCTCTTCGAGCGCGATCGCGAGCTCCTCGGCAAAGCCGATGCCGACGAAACCCGAGGTGGCGATGGTGTCGCCGTCGTGGATCAGCGCCACCGCATCGGCCGCGCTGACCAGCTTGCCGGTGTCAACTTGCAGCGGGGCTCGGATGCGTGGCGAGTTCATGGCGCGATCCTTTCAGGCCGACTCCAGACTGCGGGTCTCAGCGTGCGGTCCAGCCACCGTCGATCGGCAACGCCGTACCGGTGATCGAGCCGGCCGCATCTGAACACAGAAAACACACCAGCGCGCCCAGTTGCTCCAACTCGACGAAGCGCTTGTTCGGCTGTGAGGCAAGGATAACCTCGCGCACCACCCGGTCGCGCGGCAAGTCGTGGACCTTGGCCTGCTCGCCGATCTGGCCCTCGACCAGCGGCGTCAGCACGTAGCCCGGGCACACCGCGTTGACGGTGATCGCGGTTTCGGCCACCTCCAGCGCCACGGTCTTGGTCAGGCCGACCACGCCGTGCTTGGCCGCAACGTAGGCCGACTTGAACGGCGAGGCCACCAGGCCGTGGGCCGACGCGATGTTGATGATGCGCCCGCGGTTGCGCTGCTTCATGCCCGGCAGCACCGCCTTGATCGCGTAGAAGTTCGACGACAGGTTGATCGCGAGGATCTGCTCCCACTTGGCCTCGGGGAACTCGTCGACCGGCGCGACAAACTGGATGCCGGCGTTGTTGACCAAGATGTCGACGCTGCCGAACTCGCGCTCGGCCTGCGCCACCATCTGCGCGATCTGCTCGTGTTTCGTCATGTCGGCGTTGCTGTACGCGACCTTGACGCCGGTGTCCTGCGCCAGTTGCTGGCGCATCTGCTCGATGGCCGCGGCGTCACCGAAGCCGTTGAGCATCACGTGGTGGCCGGATCGCGCCAGCGCCTCGGCGATGGCGTGACCGATACCGCTGGTCGAGCCGGTGACGATGGCACCGAGTCCCTTGCTTTGCATGCTGTTCCTTTCGTTGAATTGAATCGCTTCGCGCTAGAACGCGCGCGCCGACACCACGGTGCCGCTGCACTCGCCGAAGCCGATGCGCCGTGCGCCTTCGCGCTGGCAGTAGCCGCGCAGCTCGAGCGTATCGCCGTCGGCCAGGAAGCTGCGCTCCTCGCCGTTGGGCAGCCGGATCGGCTTCTTGCCGCCCAGCGTCAGCTCGAGCAGCGAGCCCGACTGGTCGGGCCCCGGCCCCGACAACGTGCCGGTGCCCAGCAGGTCGCCCGCATTGAGGTTGCAGCCGCCGACCGCGTGGTGCACCACCAGCTGCGCGGGGGTCCAGTAGGCCGCCTCGCTGGCATTGGCGCTGGTCAGCCGCACCGCCGGCTGCCCGGCCGCACGCATCTTCTCGGTTTGCAGCCAGACCTCCAGCTGCACGTCGAGCGCGCCTTGCTCGCGGTTGGCCGGCGAATCCAGGTACGGCAGCGGCTGCGGGTCTCCGGCCGGGCGCGCGAAGGCGCTGCGAAACGGCGCCAGCGCCTCCATCGTCACCACCCACGGCGACAGCGTGCTGCCGAAGTTCTTCGACAGGAACGGGCCCAGCGGCTGGTATTCCCAGGGCTGGATGTCGCGCGCCGACCAGTCGTTGAACAGCGCCACGCCGAACAGATGCGTCTCGGCGTCGGCCATCGCGATCGGCTCGCCCATCGCATTGCCGGCACCGCCGATCAGCAGCCCGAGTTCCAGCTCGTAGTCCATGCGCTGGCTGGGGCCGAAGGCCGGGGTGTCGGCGTTGCCCTTGGTCTGGCCCACCGGGCGGCGGATCGGCGTGCCGCTGACCACCACCGACGACGCACGCCCGTGGTAGCCGATCGGCACCCACTTGTAGTTGGGCAGCAGCGGGTTGTCGGGGCGGAACAGCTTGCCCACCGCGGTGGCGTGGTGGATGCCGATGTAGAAGTCGGTGTAGTCGCCGATGCGCGCTGGCAGTTCGAACTCGGCGTCGGCCTGGGTGACCAGGCAACGCTCGAGTGCGTGCTGCGTGGCCGAGCCCTCGCGCAGCGCGCGCGACAGCGCCAGCCGCAACGCCGACCAGGCGCGCGGGCTCAGTGCCATCAGCGCGTTCAGGTTGTCGGCGCATGCCGCCTGGGCTGCGGCCAGCGCCTCGCCTTCGAACACGCCGGCGCGCACCGCCGCGGCCAGGTCCAGCACCTGGTCGCCGATGGCGACGCCGCCGCGCGCGGTCTCGCCGCTGCCGCGGCGGCGGAAGATCGCCAGCGGCAGGTTCTGGATCGGAAAGTCGCCGTCCGCCGCGTTGGCGGAGGCCACCCAGCTGCGCAGCGCGGGGTCGTGGGTTTCGTTCAACTTGTACATCGGTCGCTCCTGCCTGAAGTGTCGGGAAGTGGCCGCAGCCCGGCCCCAAGGGTAGCCGGGCTGCGGCGGCATGGCTGCGGGCCCCGCATCGCCCTCGAGCGGCGGCTGGGGCCTGGGCCTCAGCGCTTGTTCGGGTCGAACTGCTTGTCCAGCCCGTTCCAGACCTTGTAGTAGTCGCTCTGCTGCGTGTCCAGCGCATGGCGCGTGGGGTGCAGCACGGCGGGCGTTTCGAACATGAAGGCCATGGTGTCGCTGATGTAGTCGGCCTTGCTCAGGTCGGCGTTGCTGGCCTTGACGAAGGTGCCCAGGTCGGGGCCGTGGCCGGTCATGCAGTTGTGCAGCGAGCTGCCACCGGGCACGAAGCCTTCGGCCTTGGCGTCGTACACGCCGTGGATCAGCCCCATGTACTCGCTGGCGAAGTTGCGGTGGAACCACGGCGGACGGAAGGTGTCCTGCATCGCCAGCACGCGCGGCGCGAACACCACGAAGTCGATGCTGTCCTGCCCGGCCAGCGCGCTCGGAGCATGCAGCACCAGGAAGATCGACGGATCGGGGTGGTCGTAGGTGATCGAGCCGATCGCGTTGTAGCGCCGCAGGTCGTACTTGTAGGGCGCGCAGTTGCCGTGCCAGGCCACCACGTCCAGCGGCGAATGGCCCTGGGTGTAGCGCCAGAAGTTGCCCTGGAACTTGGCGACGATCTCGACCTCGCCGTCCTTGTCCTCGTAGGCCGCGACCGGGGTGAGGAAGTCGCGCGGGTTGGCCAGGCCGTTGGAGCCGATCACGCCCAGGTCGGGCAGCTTGAACTGCACGCCGGGGTTCTCGCACACGTAGCCGCGCGCTTGGCCGTCGGGCAGCCGCACCTGGAAGCGCACGCCGCGCGGCACCACCGCGAACTCCTGCGGCTCGAGCTCGATCACGCCCAGTTCGGTGGCGATGGTCAGCCGCCCGACCTGCGGCACGATCAGCAGCTCGCCGTCGGCGTTGTAGAAGAAGCGCTTGTCCATCGAGCGGTTGGCCGCGTAGTGGTGGATGCCGCAGCCGGCGTTGCCGGCCATCGTCACCATGCCGTCGATGAAGTCGGTGGGCGTGTTCGCATCGGGCATCGGCAGCGGATCCCAGCGCAGCTGGTTCGGCGGTGCCGGCACCTCGTCGTAGCTGCTGAGCCAGCGCTTGGCGACATCCGCGCGCTCGTAGGGCGTGGTCTGCACCGCGCTCGGGCGGATGCGGTACAGCCAGCTGCGCCGGTTCAGGTGGCGCGGCATGGTGAAGGCGGTGGCGGTCAGCTGCTCGGCATACAGGCCGTACGGTGCGCGCTGCGGCGAGTTGCGCCCCACCGGCAATGCGCCGGGCAGCGCCTCGGTGGCGAACTCGCTGCCGAAGCCGCTCATGTAGCCCTTGGTTTCGTTAGACATCTTCAGTTCTCCTTTGCTGTGTCGGCGGCGCGGGCCTTGCCGCACCGCCCTGGAAACCGACCTGCAGGTCAATGCGAGGTCGCTACGGAAGTCGGGGTGCCGGCGCGCCGCGCCAGGCTCGGGATATGGCGCCGCACCGCGAACACCGCCAGCCCGGCCAGCACCATCGTCGCCGCCAGCATGCCCAGGTAGCCGCTGGCACCGCCGCTGGTGATCACGGCCGCACCGGTGAACGAGCTGACGATGCCGCCGCCGCGGCCCACCGCCAGCGCGGTGGCGGTGCCGGTGGCACGCACGTTGGTCTGGAACACGTAGGCGCACAGCGCGTACAGCGACACCTGCACCGCGTTGACGAACATGCCGTGCACACCGAAGCCGAAGAGCAGCAGCCCGACGTTGTCGGCGACCTTCATGTTCGACATCGCGAACGCGCTGAGCGCAGCCGCCAGACACGCCAGCGTGATCGGCCAGCGCGAGCCGAAGCGCGCGATGAACACCGCGCACAGCAGCGCCCCGACGACACCGCCCAGGTTGTAGGCGGTCAGGCCCTGGCTGGCCAGCGCGACCGGCACGCCTTCGGCCGCGAGCATCGACGGCAGCCAGCTGAACGCGGTGTACAGCGCCAGCACCACCATGAAGAAGGCCGCGCAAAGCGCCAGCGTGTCGCGCGCCAGCCCGCCTTGGAACAGCGCGCCAAAGCCTGCCTTGTCCCCAGCGGACTTCTCGGCCGCGTCGGTGAACGTGGTGCCGGCGGGCGTGGCGCGGCCCATGCGGGCGAGCAACGCGGCCAGCTCGCCCCAGCGCTGACGGTGGTGCGCCAGGAAACGCGGCGACTCGGGCAGCTTGGCGAACATCACCAGCGAGAACAGCACCGGGATCGCGCCGCCGATCCAGAACATGCCGCGCCAGCCGTGGATCGGCAGCACCACGCCGGCGAACAGCCCGGCCAGCATGCCGCCCAGCGGGAAGCACACGATCGTGATCGTGACCGCCATCGTGCGCACCCGTGCCGGCGCGAACTCGGCCGTCATGGTCGACGCGCTGGGCAGCGCACCGCCGATGCCCAGGCCGGCGACGAAGCGCAGCACGATGATCGTCATCACGTCGGGCGAGAAGCCGATCGCCACCGTGGCCAAGCCGAACAGCAGCACGCTGCTGGCCAGCACCAGGCGGCGGCCGATGCGGTCGGCGACGATGCCGGCCAGCGCCATGCCCGCCGCCATGCCGATAAGCCCCGAGGCCACCGCCGGCGCGAACGCCGCCTTGGTGATGCCCCATTCCTGGATGATCAGCGGGATCGCGAAGCCGATCATCTGGCCGTCGAAGCCGTCGAGCACGATCGCCATCGCTGCCATGAAGATCACCAACTTCTGCAAAGCGGTGAACGGCCCGTCGTCCAGCGTGCGGCCGATGTCCAAGGTCGTGGCCGTGCTCATGACGCCGCTCCGGCGGGCGGCGCGGCGCTGGCCTGCACGCCTTCGCGCGCGGCACTCAGCGCCTGCTTGAGCACGTCGGTGGCGCCGATGTGGTTGGCCAGCAGCAGCACCAGGCGCGCGTTCAGCGCGTGGCTGGCGGCGACGTCGAGGTCGCGGTGGGTTTCGATCAACGCCTCGTAGAAGTCATCGGCGTTGTTGAAGTTGGGGGCGGTCACCAGGTTCATGGTTTGTCTCCTGTTCGGGGTGTTCAGTGGCGCGCGATCGCGGTGTTCAAGGCCGCGCGCAGCTTGTCGGCGTTCGGCGCGCGCCAGCGTGCGCACACGTGCTGGTCAGGGCGCAGCAGCACCGCGTTGCCCGGCTTGAGGTCGTAGCGCTGGGCGATCAGGCCCTGCTGGTCGACCACGCTGTCGCCGCGCGCGGCCGGCGTGCTGCCCTGCGCTGCGACGCGCAGCACCTTGAGCGGCACCAGGCCCTCGGCGGCGTCGTGCAGCTCGGCGGCCAGCCGGTCGATCTGCGCTTGCTGGTTGCCGTCGCCGTACACCAGCACGGTGAACTCGCCGTCGAGCTCGCGCAGCAGCCAGCCCGGGTGGCCGCCAGCCCGCAGCACCGGGGCATCGGCGGCCGGCGCGCCGGGCACCATGCGGCCTTCGAAGGTGTCGGCGTCGGGCGTGTTCAGGCTCGAGCCGTACAGCACCGCCGGCACCGACAGCCGCCCGCTGTTGACGATGCTGCGCGCGAACGGATGGTTGCGCGCCAGGTCCAGCGCGGCGTCGCGGAACAGCTTGCTGATCTCGCTCTTGGGCGTGATGAAGTCGGTGGCGCGGGTGGAGTTCAGCAAGTTCTCGTCGGCCGCGTACTCGCGCTCGGCGCCGTAGGTGTCGAGCAGCGCGTCGCCGGCCTTGCCGCGCAGCACCAGCGCGAGCTTCCACGCCAGGTTCTCGGCGTCCTGGATGCCTGAGTTGGCACCGCGCGCACCGAAGGGCGACACGCCATGCGCCGAGTCGCCGGCGAACAGCACGCGGCCGTAGCGGAACTTTTCCATGCGCAGGCAGGCGAAGGTGTAGACGCTGGCCCACTCCAGCGTGTACTTGGCGTCGGCACCGAGCAGCGCGTCGATGCGCGGCTTGATGTTCTCCGGCCGCTTTTCGACCTCGGGGTCGGCGTCCCAGCCGAGCTGGAAGTCCACCCGCCAGACGTTGTCGGGCTGCATGTGCAGCAGCACGCTTTGGTTGCGGTGGAACGGCGGGTCGAACCAGAACCAGCGTTCGGCCGGACGGTCCATCGGCATCTTGATGTCGGCGATCAGGAAGCGGTCGCGGAAGACGCGGCCCTTGCTCTCCTGGCCGATCAACTGGCGCACCGACGAGCGCGAGCCGTCGCAGCCGACCAGCCAGTCGGCCTCGATCTGGTAGTTGCCCTCGGGGGTTTCGATCGTGATCAGCACGTGGTCGCCGCGCTGCTCGACGCCGACCACCTTGTTCTGCCAGCGCAGCGACACCAGCGGCAGCCGCGCGATGCGCTCGGCCAGGTAGCCCTCGCAGTAGTACTGCTGCAGGTTGATGAAGGCCGGGCGCTCGTGGCCACTTTCGGGAAGCAGGTTGAAGCTGTACAGCTGGTCGTCCCTGAAGAACACCTTGCCGACGTTCCACGACACGCCCTTGGCCATCATCGGCTCGCCCACGCCCAGGCGGTCGAAGATCTCCAGCGTGCGCTTGGCGAAGCAGATGGCGCGCGAACCGACCGACAGCGACACGTCGTTGTCCAGGATCAGCACCGGCACGTTGCGCTGCGCCAAGTCGATGGCCAGGCTCATGCCGATCGGGCCGGCGCCGACCACCACCACCGGGTGGCGAACCGGCTTGGCGCTGTCCTGGTCGGGGCTGCGTTCGTAGTCGAACTTGGCGGTCTGGTAGTCGATGGGGGTGGTCTGCTCGCGGGTCAGGTCGCTGAGTTTCATGGGTTGTCTCCTTGCCCCGGCCGTTGCGGGGGCTGTGATTGAGGTGTGCTGCGCCCACCGGAAGCGGCGGCAGGCCGGATCCGTGGGAGTCTTGTGCGGGGTTGCGCTGCGCGCGGCCGGCTTGACCCGACCTACGGCGAAGGCCGCTCAACCTCAG
>CALBTN010000003.1 GCA_937967345.1 uncultured Rubrivivax sp.
AGGCCTGCGTGCGGCGTGCCACGCCGGCGGGCAGTTCGGCCAGCAGTTCGATCGCATGCGCCGCATCGCGGTCGTCGATCGCCCACTCGGCACCCAGCAGCAGCGCGCCCTCTTCCACCGGCCGCGGCGCGCCCGCAATGCGCGGGGTGTGCCAGACCTGGCGCAGCATCTCGTCGCGCCGCGGCCGATCGTGCATGCTGTGCAGGCTCGACGCGCCGAGCACCTGCGCCAGCGCGCGGAAGTCGGCGTCGGCGCGCAACACCTCGGTGTCGGCCTGGATCGCCAGCGCGCGCTGCGCCGCCCGGTGGGCACGGCTGTAACGCGCGGCCAGCAGCTCGGCCAGCGCCTCGCGCAGTGCCGCCTGGCCGGCGCGCTCACGCTTGAGTTCGCGCCATTCGCGTGCACGCTGCGGCAGGCTGATCAAGCCGCTGATCGAACGCGCGGCGGCCATCAGCACCGCGCACGCGGCCAGCACCAGGATCACGAACAGGTTCAGCGACAGGTCGGTGCGCCATGCGCCGAAGTAGATGCTGACCAAGCCGTCGTTGCGCCCGAGCGTGGTCGCGGCCACCACGGCCACGACGAACAGCAGCACGAGCCAGATGATGCCGCGCACGTTGCTAGCGCCCGCCGTTCACTGCAGCAATCGCGGCCAGCGTGGCGTCGGGGCGCGGCGTGGTCACCTGCCGCGCCTGCGCCGCCACCTGCTTGAGCAGTTCGATCGCGTTGGCCGTGCGCCGCACGCTCGGGTCGAAGTAGCGCTCGAGCGCGTCGAGCGCATCGCGCAGATCGGCCTGCGCGGTGTCGAACTGCCGGCTCAGCAGCGCCAGGCGGGCATTGAGCAGGCGCAGCTTGAGGTTCTCGCGCAGGTAATACGCCTGTTCGGGCGATAGCAGCATCGCCTGCGGATCGCCGATCGGCGTGATGCGCACCAAGCCGCGCACCTCGTTCCAGATGCGAGCGCCCAGCGTGGCGCCGCGCTCGCCGAGCACCTCGATCCAGGCTGCATCGACCGGCGCCGAGGCCGCCGAGCTGGCCGCCGCCACTGCCGACTCGATCGAAGCGCGGGTGGAAACACGGGCGCTTGGCGCGCCACGCTGCGCCTGCGGGGCCGACAACAACGGCAGTTCATCGACCAGCCGCACCACTTCGTCCAGCCGCATCGCCAGCGTCGGCACATCGACCGCGCCGGCCGCGCGAACGCGCTCCAGGTCCTGGGCCACGGCACGGCGCACACCGTCCAGCCGTGGCTGGTCCTGCCGCGCCAAGCGCTCGTCGGCCTGCTTCAACGCGATCAGCAGCGGCTCGGAACTGCCGGTGATCGCGGCGTGCTGCATCGCCACGCGGATCGCCGCCTCGAGGTCGGCGAGCAGGTTCTCGTCACGCGAGCGCGACAAGCCCTGGATCAACTCGTCGAGCTGGCTGCGCTGCACCGCGACCTCGGCCACGCGCGCTTCCAGCAGCGCCAGCTTGGCCGCGGCATCGCGCGAGCTGTCCTGAGCTTCGCGCGCCAGCAACTGCGCCTGCGCTGCCTGCGCGCTGCTGTCCTCCTGGCGCTTGACCAGTTGCTGCTCCAGCCCCTTGACGCGCTGCTGCGTGTTCCACGCGTACATCACCGCGGCCGCGCACAGCGCCGCCAACAGCACCGCGCCGGCGGCGATCCAGCGCACCGGCAGCGCCTGGTGCACGACTTGCACGTTGGGGACCTGCGGGGTGTGTGGCGCATTTGGCGCATTTGGCGCGCTCTGCGCGTCGGGCGTACCGGGCGCCTCGGCCGCTTTCGCGCCGGCGTCCGTAGGGGCGAGGGGCTGATTCACGGCGCGGCCGATTGTATCGGCCGCCCCTTGCGCACCACCGCCGCCAGCGCGGCGGCATCCACTGGCACCAGCGCCACCTCGCCGAAGCCCATCTGGCGCAAGCTGGCAACGATGCGCGGGTGCGGCGCCACGGCCGCCGCCGCGTACCACCCGGCCTGCGGCGCCAGGTACCGCAGGTTCGCCGCAGCCTCGCTGCTGCTGATCAACCAGACGTGATCCTGCGGCCGCGCGATGGCCGCCGCCAGCAGCGCCAGCTTGTCAGCCTGCAGCCGCGGCCGCACCCGCCGGTACGCTGCAAGGTAGTCGACGCGCGCGCCGCGGCCGAGAAACTGCTCGGCCAGCCAGTCGCGTCCGCGCTCGCCGCGCACCACCAGCACACGCCGCCCCTGCCAGGCACGCTCGCGCAGGCGCTGCCACAGCGCCTCGGAATCGAAGGCATCACCCGGCAGCGGCTCGACCAGCGCGGCCGGCGCCACGCCCGCGGCGCGCAGCGCTGCCGAGGTACCCGGGCCGGGCGACGCCAGTCCCAGCGAGCGCGGCCAGCAGGCATCGGGCGGGCGCACCTGCATGAAGTGCCGCACCGCGTTGGCGCTTACGAACATCGCCAGCGCATAGTCGGCCAGCGCGGCCCAGGCGGCGCGCAGCGGCTGCACGTCGTCGACGCCAACGATATCGATCAGCGGCAGCGTCACCGCGTCGATGCCGGCAGTACGCAAGCGCGCGGCCAGCGGCTCGGCCTGGGCCTGCGGCCGGGTGACGATGACGCGCACCGCGCTGCCGCTTCAGCCGCTGCCAGCGGCCGCCAGGTAGCCGTCGGCACCCAAGGTGCGCATCTGCGCGACACAGCGCTCGCCCAGCGCGATCGCTTCGGCGTCGTCGGCCACGCGCGCACTCGCGCGGCAGCGCAGCAGCGGCCGCGCTAGATCGGCGGCGTCGCCGAGCGCGGCGTCCAGCTGCAGTTGCTCGCCTTCCCAGGTCGCGTGCGCGGCCAGCGGCATGCTGCAGCTGCCGCCCAGGCCGCGCGACACCGCGCGCTCGGCCTGCACCGCCAGCCAGGTCGGGCGATGCGCCAGCGTGCGCAGCGTCTGCCGCAGCGCGCTGGCGTGCTCGCGCAACTCGATCGCCAGCGCGCCTTGGCCCGCGGCCGGCGTCATCTGCGCGGTGTCGAACAGCGCGGCGATGCGCGCGCCCAGCCCCAGACGCTTCAACCCGGCCGCGGCGAGCACGATGGCGTCGTAGTGGCCGTCGTCGAGCTTGCGCAGCCGCGTGTCCAGGTTGCCGCGCAGCGCCTCGATCTGCAGGTCGGGGCGCAGCGCCAGCAGTTGCGCGGCGCGGCGCAGGCTGGACGTGCCCACTCGCGCGCGCTGCGGCAGCTGCTGCAGCGACGCATGGCGCGGGCTGACGAAGGCATCGCGCGCATCCTCGCGCGGCAGCACCGCGCCGAGCACGAAGCCCTCGGGCAGTTGCATCGGCACGTCCTTCAGCGAATGCACCGCCAGCTGCGCGCGCCCGTCCTCGAGCGCGTTCTCCAGCTCCTTGACGAACAGCCCCTTGCCGCCGACCTTGGACAGCGCGCGGTCGAGGATCTGGTCGCCGCGCGTGGTCATGCCCAGCAGTTCGACCTGCAAACCGCACTGCGCGCGCAGCAGCTCGCGCACGTGTTCGGCCTGCCACAGGGCAAGGCGGCTTTCGCGCGTGGCGATGACGACGGGCTGGTTCATGGTGCGGCCGCATTATCGCCAGCGCGCCGCGCGGACCCGCCGCGCCGCGCCGGGCCGCGCGTTGCTACCATCGCGGCGCACGCTTCGCCCAGCCCACTCCCCGCC
>CALBTN010000004.1 GCA_937967345.1 uncultured Rubrivivax sp.
GTCACAGACGCTGGTCCTGCACAGCCGCGTGCGCGGCGCGATGCTGGCCGAAGGTCTGCAAAGGGCGCTGGACGACACGCTGGCCAAGCTGCCGATTCCCAAGGTGATGAGCTACCAGCTGGCCGACGGCTGGACCAGCGTGAACTTCGTGCGCCCGGCGCACGGCCTGGTGGCACTGCACGGCGACGACGTGGTCGAGGTGCATGCGCTCGGCCTGCGCGCGTCCCGCGTCACCCAGGGCCATCGCTTCGAAGCCGAAGTGCCCAGCATCGAGTTGCGCAGCGCCGACAGCTACGAGCCGCAGCTGCTCGGCGAAGGCGCGGTGATCGCGTCGTTCGCGCAGCGCCGCGAGGCCATCGTGCAGCAGCTGCAGGCCGTGGCCGGCGGGCTGGGCCTGCGCCCGATCGACGACGACGCGCTGCTCGACGAAGTCACCGCGCTGGTCGAGCGGCCCAACGTGCTGGCCTGCGCCTTCGACGCGCAGTTCTTGCAGGTGCCGCCCGAGTGCCTGATCCTGACGATGAAGGCCAACCAGAAATACTTTCCGCTGCTCGACGCGCAGGGCCGGCTGACGCCGCACTTTTTGGTGGTCAGCAACATCCGCCCGGCCGATGCCAACCACATCGTCGAGGGCAACCAGCGGGTGGTGCGCCCGCGCCTGGCCGATGCCAAGTTCTTCTTCGACCAGGACCGCAAGAAGAGCCTCGAATCGCGCGTGCCGGCGCTGGCCCAGGTGGTCTACCACGCCAAGCTCGGCAGCATGGGCGAGCGCGTCGAGCGCGTGCGCGCGCTGGCGCGCGGCATCGGCGGTCAGCTCGGCGGTGCCGCGCTGGCCAGCGCGGCCGACCGCGCCGCGCTGCTGGCCAAGGGCGACCTGGTCAGCGGCATGGTCGGCGAGTTTCCCGAGCTGCAAGGCGTGATGGGCGGCTACTACGCGCGCCACGACGGCGAGACCGAAGAGGTTGCCTGCGCGATCGAAGACCACTACCAACCGCGCTTTGCCGGCGATGCGCTGGCGCGCCAGGCCTGCGGCATCGCGCTGGCGCTGGCCGACAAGCTCGAGACCCTGGCCGGGATGTTCGGCATCGGCCAGCTGCCCAGCGGCGACAAGGATCCGTTCGCGCTGCGCCGCCATGCGCTGGGCGTGATCCGCATGCTGATCGAGCGCGAGCTGCCGCTGGACACCGCGGCGCTGGTGCAGCAGGCCTTTGCCGTCTTCGGGCCGCAGCATGGCCAGGCGCAGGCCCAGTTGGCACTGTTCCTGCGCGAGCGGCTGGTAGGCTACCTGCGCGAACAGGGCTACAGCGCGCAAGAGGTCGACGCGGTGCTCGAGGCGCGCCCCGAGCGCTGGGCCGAACTGCCGGCGCGGCTGGCCGCGCTGCGCCAGTTCGCGCATCTGCCCGAGGCCGGCGCGCTGGCCGCGGCCAACAAGCGCGTGGCCAACATCCTGAAGAAGTCCGATGGCGCCGGCGCCGAGCCGGTCAGCGCCGCGCTGTTGGCCGAACCGGCCGAGGCCGCGCTGCATCAGGCGCTGCTGCAGGTGGCGCCCCAGGCCGATGCCGCATTCGATGCCGGCGATCTGGCCGGCTCGTTGTGCGCGCTGGCCGCGCTGAAGGCGCCGGTGGACGCCTTCTTCGACCAGGTCATGGTCAACGCCGACGATGCCCGGCTGCGCGCCAACCGGCTGGCGCTGCTGGGCCAGCTGCACGCGGCGATGAACCGCGTCGCTGACCTGTCCAAACTGGTGGCCTGAGCAAGGCGCTGCCCGGCCATGCAACCGATCCCCAAGCTGCTGATCGTCGGGCGCGACGGCATCCTCAACGAGTTTCGCGAGGACCACATCAAGGCGCCTGAGGAATGGGTGCCGGTGCCGGGCGCGCTGGAGGCGCTGTGCCGCTTGAACCATGCCGGCTGGCACGTGGTGGTCGCGACCAACCAGTCGGGTATCGGCCGCGGCATGATCGACATGTCGGCGGTCAACGCGGTGCATGCGCACATGCTGCGCAGCCTGCAGGCGCTGGGCGGGCGCATCGACGCGGTGTTCTTCTGCCCGCACGCGCCCGAATTCGAATGCGAATGCCGCAAGCCGCTGCCGGGCATGATGCTCGACATCGGCCGGCGCTATGGCGTCGACCTGTCCGAGGTGCCGATGGTGGGCGACACGCTGCGCGACCTGCAGGCGGCGCAGGCCGCGGGCTGCGAGCCGCACCTGGTGCGCAGCGGCCGCGCCGCCCGCCTCGAGCCGGCCGAGCTGGGCGAGATGCTGCGCCAGGTGCCAAGCGCCTTCGTGCACAGCGACCTCGGCGCGCTGGCCGCGCACTTGCTCGAGCGCGACCACGTGCGCGATTCACAGTCCGCGCCGCTCGAATGAGGCGTGAACGAGGCGCCGTGGCGTCGGGGCGGCCAGGCCATGACGCCGCGGTTGCTGCTGCGCTCGGCGCTGTTCATCGGCAGGATGCTGATCACGGTGGCCGAGCAGGGGCGTGGCGCCATGGCCAACGGCATCTGGCGCGTCATGGTTGCCGAACGCACGCGCATCGCGCGCGGCACGCAGGGCAAGTACAGGTGCGGTGCGGCGCGGCTGGCGATCGCCATCAGCACGCCGATCGACGTGCAGCGGCGTGAACCCGGTGAACCGGTGACCGAAGCCGAGCCCTGGATCGAGGCCGAGATGCGGCGCATCGACCCCGAGGCGTACCGCTGAATGGCGCGCCCGGCCTCGAGCGCAGCAACGCAGCACGCGGCGGAACCCCGCGCGCTGCAGCGCCCGCTGTTCGACGAGCCGGGCGAGCCCGACACCGTGGGCGCGCGCCTTGCTGGCGAAGTCTTCAACCACCCGCGGGCGCAGCGCGAGGTCTGCCTGGACGGCCACCGGGTGGCCTACGAGTTGCGCCACGCACGCCGGCGCAGCATCGGCTTCGTCGTCGGGCCCGACGGGCTGAGCGTGAGCGCACCGCGCTGGGTGGGCGCCGGCGCGCTGGAGCGTGCGTTGCAGGACAAGCGCGGCTGGATCCTGCGCAAGCTGCGTGAGCAGCGCGAGCGCGCGCAGCGGCTGCAGGCCGCGCGCATCGTCTGGCGCGACGGCGCGGTGCTGCCGTTCCTTGGCGCGAAGATCGTGCTGCGGCTGGACCCGGCTGCCACCGGCGCGGTGCTCGAAGTCGCGCCCGCGCTCGCCCACGACAGCGCGCAGCGCGGCGCCGCGCCGATGCCCTGCCTGCGCCTGGGTTTGCCGGCGCAGGCCAGCGCCGAGCAGATCCGTGATCTGGTGCAGGGCTGGCTGCAGCGCCAGGCGCGCCGCGTGTTCGACGAGCGCTGCGCGCTGTTTGCTGCGCGGCTGGGCGTGCGCGTGCGCCGCATCGGGTTGAGCTCGGCGGCCACGCGCTGGGGCAGCGCCAGTGCCGACGGCTCGATCCGCTTGAACTGGCGGCTGGTGCATTTCGCGATGCCGGTGGTCGACTACGTGGTCGCGCACGAATTGGCGCATCTGCGCGAGATGAACCACAGCCCTGCGTTCTGGAGCCTGGTGCGCGAGGTGCTGCCCGACTACGAGCATTCGCGATGCGCGCTGCGCGAAGGCCAGGTGCCGGTGTTCGACTGACACCCGCCGAGCCTGTCGGCCAGAGCCCGGCCGACCCGGCCGACCCGGCCGCCAGTGTTGGCAAAGTGCGCCCATCTCGCGGCCCGCGTTCCTACAATGGCCGCGTCAGCCAACCCGCAGGAGCCCGCCATGTCCGACGCCATCGTCATCGTCTCGGCCGCGCGCACGCCCATCGGCGGCCTGCTCGGCGACTTCGCCGCGCTGCCGGCCTGGGAACTGGGCGCGGTGGCCATCCGCGCCGCGGTCGAGCGCGCCGGCGTGCCCGGCGACAGCATCGACGAAGTGCTGATGGGCAACTGCCTGATGGCCGGCCAGGGCCAGGCACCGGCGCGCCAGGCGGTGCTGAAGGCCGGGCTGCCGCAGTCGGCCGGCGCCGTCACATTGAGCAAGATGTGCGGCAGCGGCATGCGCGCGATGATGTTCGCGCACGAC
>CALBTN010000005.1 GCA_937967345.1 uncultured Rubrivivax sp.
CCCGAGGCGATGAATCTGCCGAGCCCGGGCAGGCTCAGGGCGAAGCGGTTACGCAGTTGAGCCTCGTCGGGCCAGGCGATCTGCATCTCGCTGGCCGGCTGCTGGTTCTGCCGGCGGGCCACGATGGCGGTCAACCTGGCTGGCTGATGCAGCGGCACATCCAGCCCGGTGACGCTGCACCTATCGCAGCGGTCGCGCGATGGACGCCGCATCAAGCGCCGGCAGCGCATCGATCGAGTTCAGCACGCGCCGCGTGATCTCGATGCGCTTGGGCAGGTCGGCGAGGCGCCCGGGCGTGTCGATGTTCAACGCGAAGAACACCGCACCGGCAGGCCACTCGATCCAGCCGATCCACCAGCCTCTTGGCGCGCAGGATCCAGTCGCGGCCCGCCTCGACGACCATGATGTCCTTGACCAGCCGCTGGTGCGCGATGCTGAAGGGCAGCTCGTTGCGCTGCAATGCACGCAGCAGCGCGATCTGCTCCTCGGCCGAGATCGCCAGTTCGCCGTCCACCCAGAACGGCATCGGCCCAGCCACGCTTTGGTTGCCGTAGCGGATCTTGTGCAGATAGGCCTGCTCGCGCGCCAACCCCATCTCGCGCGCAAAACCTTCGTACACCCACACCGCCGAATTGCGGAAGGCCGAGCGCAGGTCCTGGTCGGCATTCCAGGCGGGGACACTGCGATGTTTGCCGTCCCAGTGAAAGGTCTGGAACTCGTCGCGAACCACGCCGGCATCCAGCGCGAACAGGCTGTGCGGGATCTTGAAGGTCGAGGCCGGCGACAGCCGCTGGCCGGCACGCTCGCGCGCATGTACGGCGGCCCACGGGGTGGCGCCCCGTTCGTCGAGCACGACGATCGTGCCCTGCGCGTCGGCGTCCTGGAAGAAGCGCGCCCATGCCGGCCGCGGCTCGGGCGTCCGACCGAGCGCGCTGCTCAGCAGCAGCGGCGACAGCGCGGACAGCAGCAGGTAGCGTCGATTCATCGATGCCCGCGGGTCACGCCCGGCCGAGCGCGGCGACCGCCGCGCCAAGACGCGGCATCATGGAGATCAGCCCGATCAGCGCGCCTCCCGTTCAGGGCTTGACCGGCTGCACCGCCACCGCCACGGCCTCGGTGTAGGTCAGCTGCATCTGGTCGCCGACCTTGACGCCGTCGAGCAGCTTCGGGTCCTTCAGCGCGACTTCGACGAAGTGGCCGAGCGGCCCGCGTACCGTCACCGTGCCGGCGGCCGGGTCGAGGGCCCAGATGTTCGACACCGTCGTCACCTGGTTGACGCTGCTGACGCCGGGCATGGTCTTCTTCGTGCCCGCGCCGGCGGCGGTGGACACGGTCATCGCGCGGATGCCGTCGCCCTTCTTGAAATCGAAGGCCAGTGCCCGGTAGTACTTGACCGCCACCGTGTCGCCGACCTTGGCGTTGGCCAGGCCCTTGACGGCCGGGTCGACGACGACCGAGAACTCGTTGCCCGTCGGGCCCTTGAGGGTGACGATGCGGTTCTTCAGGTCGAGCGCGGTGATCACCGCGCTGACCTCGGTGGCCTGCGTCCGGGCTTCGGCGTCGATCACCTGCGCCGGGCTCGTCGACGTGGTCTGCGCTGCCACCGGCAGGGCGAGCGCGAGGCCGGCGGCCGACGCGACGGCGCCGAGAACGGGAACGAACTTCTTCATGACATCCTCCTTGGGTTGAGTGTGGGTCGGAAAAGAGCGGGCGCCGGCGGTCGTCGCGCTCCGTGTCGACGGCCACCGCCGCTCAGCGCGGGCCGGGGCCCATCGCCGCCGGGTCGAACTTCGGCAGCGGCTTGATGTGCGGCGCTAGCAACTCGGCGGCCTGCGCGGTGGTCACCACGTCGTGCGGCGCCAGCTTGATGACCTTCGCCAGCTGCGCCTTCGGCTCCCAGACGTCCTCGCCGAGGAGCCGGCACTGGTCGTCGTAGGGCCAGATCTGCTGCGCACCCTCGGCGTAGTACAGGTAGTAGGCATTGGGATCGTCGATCTCGAAGCCGGCCTGGGCCAGCTCGGCCCCCAGGCGCTGCTGGTACAGCGTGGCCACCGAGGCGACGTAGTTGTCGGCCACCGCGATCTGCTCGGTGACCGCGTAGAAGATCGTCTGGTTCGTCTGCCCCCAATGCGCGTACAGGTTCTTCACGTCGTTGCCGACCACGCGCGCCGTCATCTTCGCGTAGAAGAAGTGGTAGACCGGCTCGGGCGCCATCATCTCCGGCGCAAAGATCTCCTCGTAGCGGCCGGCGATCTCGAGGAAGCGATGGCGGTGGAAGGCCTGCAGCAAGAAGCGGTGCCGCGGGTTGGTCGTCACCGCCAGCAGCCGGTCGATGGCGTCGTTGGTCCTTCTTACGTCGTAGGGAAGCATCGAGGGTCTCCGGTGTGTGGGGGGAGTGGGGATCCGGTTCGGGCGGCGATCTCACTGCGGCCGATCATTCCGGCGTGACGCGCGCCTGCTCGCCGCTGCCCTGCAGATAGACCTTCTGCCCGACATACAGGCGCGGACCGTCGGGCTGCGTCACCACGACGAGCACGCCGGAGGTGGTGCGCACGATGATCTGCTGCGCCGGAATCGGTTGCTGCTCTCTCTTCTGGATCTCGTTGCCGGCCAGCGCGCCGCCGATGGCGCCGGCGATCATCGCCACGTCGCGGCCGGTGCCGCCACCGATCAGGCTGCCGATGCCCACGCCCGTCAGCCCGCCGAGCACGGCGCCGACACCCTGGTGGTGGTTGCTGGTGATCTGCGTCGGCACGATCTGCTCGATCACGCCGCGGCGGATTTCCACCGGCTGCGGCGGCGGTGCTGCACAGGCGCCGAGCAGCAGCGACAGCGCGGCAGCAGCGACGCCTGCGCGTAGACGCGAACGGGGTGCGTGGAAGGGGCGATTCGACATGGGGTTTCCTTCGTGGGTTGTTTATTGGATCGCTTCGATATCGCCCGGACGCCAGGTCTTGTCGAACCATGGCTCGAGCGGGCTGTACAGCCTGAGCATGGTGAACCAGCCCTTGCCAGGGACGGTTTGAATCCAGTTGCTTTCCTTGCCTGGCGGCGGTTGCGGGCCGAAGAAAATATCGACCGAGCCGTCCGCGTTGTCAGCGACCTTCTGCCGGCCTTCCACGGCGGGATAGCCCGCGCCAGCGCCTGTGGCCGGGTAGCGCTGGTCGGTCTGCAACAGGGAACGGGTCTGTGAGTCGTAGACGGTGACCGACCAGAAGTTCTTCTGCGGAATGTCCTTCGGCAGCGTGAGTTTGTAGGTCTTGCCACCATCGAGCCACTGCCCGGTCGAATCCTTGGCGGCCACTGCGTACTGCGAACCGGCGCCGATCATCTTCGCGGCCATCGCCGGTGTAATGCCCGTCGCCTGATAGAAGAATAGAACACGGCTGTCGAGTTGGCGCGCCCCGTCCACGAGGAAGTCGTAGCCGCCGAGGAAACCGGTGTGCCACCCCGAGCCTGCCTTGCCGTAGTAGTAGATGCCCTCTTCGCGCGGCGAAAAGGCGATCGCACGGGCCGTGGCATTGCCGACGGCCACCGCCTCGGTGAGGATCGCCTTCATGCGCGCATCGGGCTGGAAGGGCTTGCCCTTGACGATGCCGATGGCAGCCATCTGCCCGGTGATCTCCGGTCCGATCACACCGGCAGGCTCCGCCTGAACGAGATCGTTCAGGAACTCCCAGTACTGATAGGTGTTCGGCGCGATGGTGTTGATCTGCACCATCGAGCCGTTCTTGTTCGGGACCGGGCCATGCGCCTTGCCAGCTTCGCTCAAGGGGTAGATGCGCGCATGCTCGCGCAGACTCTCGAGCGCGGGCTTCACATCGCCGTCGACCGCGAAGTTGCGCATCGGCGCCCACAGCTTGTAGGTCGGCGAACGCACGACAAAGTAGCCGTCTGGAACCTCGCCCTTGTAGCCAGGCGGCAGGAACAGGTATTTGCCGCCCTTGCCCTTGTCAGGGCCGACAAATCCGAGGTCGGTGACATAGCGGAACCAGGCGTCATCCACCAGGCCGAGAACGCGCGGCGGCACCTCGAACACCAACGGGCCGCCGCTCAGGTCGAGGTTCAGCCAGGTCGTCGCCGTGACCGTGTTCGGCGTCAGGTACATGCCGGTGGAGTCCATCATCTGCTCCATCGTCAGCAGCGTGTTGTCCGGCACGCCGATGTCCCGCGGCCCTTTCATGGCGGCCCACATGCTGACGCCGCGCAGCGTGTTCAGATAGGTTTGCACCGCGCGGGCGAAATCGAGGTTGTCGTAGACCTTGTCGATCGTCGCCGCGTCGGGCATGCCGTTCGAGAAGCGAAGCGTGCCCAAGCGCGTCTCGACCACGTCCGGCGTGGTGATCTGCGGCGGAATCGGCGTGGTCATCTTCATCTTCGGCGACTGCGCCCAGGCAGCGGGCCACAGGCAGACCAGCACTGCGCACAGCAAACCCGACACGAGTGCGTGCTTGTGCTTGTCCATCAGGGTCTCCTTCATTGCACTTGCGTCAGCGCGGGCGGGCTCCAGGATCCTTCGCCAGGGGGCAGGATCGACGGCGCCTCGGTCTTCGGCCAGTACAGGCGCATCACCAGATAGATGGGCGCGTCGGGTGCCGGCAGCCAGTTCGACTCCTTGTCCTTGCCGGGCGAATCCTTCTGGATGTACAGCGTGAGCGAGCCGTCCGCGTTCTTCTTCATCGTCGGCAGCATCGGCGAGTTGACGAGGTAGCGGTTGATCGGGTTCTGGATCAGCAGCTGGGTCTTGCCGTCGTACATCGTGATCGACCAGAACGCGTTGACCGGCGGCAACTGGCCCTTCGCGAAGGTCAGCGTGTACTTGTGCCTGCTGCCGTCGAGCACCTCGCCGTTGGCCAGGTTCCGGGTGAACGGATACATCGCCTCGACGCCGTCGTTGCCAAGGATGCCGGCGGCGCCAGCGGCCGCGCGCTTGAGCCAATCGCCGTTGTAGAAGGCGCGGTCGCCGAACGGCGAGAACACGCCCCAGCCGTTGACACGCTTCACCCCGGACTCGAGGTACTGCTTGATCTTCGCGTCGCCTTCCTTCATCCCGGCGACGACCGCGGCCCGTTGCGCGGCGGGGAGGGGCCCGAGGTCGAACTTCTTGCCGGGCCCGATGCCGACGCCGGCGAGCCTGGCGCGGATCGCCTGCTCTTCCGGCCCCGGCGGCGCGAACTGCAGCGCAAAGCCCAGGTAGTCGAAGAAGTCGGACCGCATCGACGCCTTGTCGATCTTCGGGAAATTGATCGCCGAAGCCGCAGGCGGAGCAGGCTGCTTGAGGTACGCCGACAGCGGTTGCACCTTGTAGCCCGCCTGCACCTTGACCACGTTGGGCATGTCGTCCGGGTTGAAGAGCTGGGTGCGATAGACCCCGAGCGCGAACTGGCTGCTGGACCGGAACACCTGCTTGATGCCGGCCGGCTTTTCGCCCTTCCAGTCTGGACCGACGACCATGTAGTCGCCGGCGTCGCTGCCGGTGGCGCGGCTGCCGATGTAGCCGAAGTTGAACGAGTTGAGGTCGGTGAGTTGCACCGCGTAGTAGCGGTCCCTCGGCACCGCCGGCACCGAAAGCACCATCGGCTCGGTGCGCAGGTCCATCCACAGCCACGAGTACGGCGTATCGCTGTTGGGCGTGACGATCGCCGTGTCCTTCCAAGTGTACACCTGCGGCTCGTTCGTGATCTGGTTGAACGGCGCCTTGAACTGGCCGGAGTTCCGGTCCACCGCGTAGTCGTACATGATCTGGTAGATCATCACGACGGGCAGGCCGTAGAGGAAGCCTTCCTCGGCGATCGTCTCGAGCTTCGCGGCATCGGGCGCCGACGTGCCGGCGGACGCGCCCGCCTTCGCCGCTTGCGTGGCGGGGCCGGCGGGCGTGCTGCAGCCGGCAAGCGCCAGCATCGCGATCGCACCGCACAGAAACCCCGAAACGATTGCGCGTTTGTGCTTGTCCATCATTTTCTCCTCGAGGTCACTACTGTCCGGCAAAAGGGGCGCCGCATGGCACCGCCGCCGTGTTACTGCACGCGCTCGACATCGGGCATCGTGAAGCTGCGGGACCAGAAGCGTTCGTCGCCGCCGTAGATGCGCAGGAACGGCGCCGGCTTCTTGCCTTGCGTCGGAATCCAGTTGGCCTCCAGACCGGCCGGCGCCTTGGGGCCAAAGTAGATGTCCACGCTGCCGTCGGCGTTCTTCTTCATGTTCGCCACGTCGTAGGACGACAAGCCGACCCTCTGCTGCGGGCTGTAGATGAAGGCCCAGGTCGCGTAGTCGTAGACGATCAGCGACCAGAACTGCTTCACCGGCATATCGGCCGGCACGCGCAGCTTGTACGACCCGCCGGCTTCCAGAGGCTTGCCATCCTTGTCGGCCACCGCGAACAGGTAGACCGTGGCCGGCATGGGGCGGCCTTCCTTGAACGCCGCGGCGATGTCCGCCAGGCCGGGAATCTTCGGCGCGTAGTAGATGCCCACGTGGTACATGTCCGAGCGTTGGGTGTACCAGAGGGCGTCGGGCATGTCGAAGTTCACGCTGCCTTGCGCATCCGTGAGGAAGTAGTAGGACCAATGGCGGTCCGGGTAGAAGAGATTCTTCGACTGCTTCTCGAACACCCGTCCCTGCATGTAGAAGTAGGCGTCGACCACACCGCGCTCCATCGCCGCCTTGTACTTCAGCGGCGGATCGAAGGGCTTGCCCGGCTCGATGCCCAGGCTGTGCAGCACGCCCATCATCGCCTTGTCGCGCGGCCGCACCGGCTCGTCCACCAAGGCGGCATGCAGGTCCTGGAAGTAGCGGAAGTCGTAGTACGGCAGCGTATGGAAGGGCTTGTCCCAGGAGTCGGCGAACTGCGCGGACTTCGGCGGCGGCGGTTCGGACAGCGGGTGCATCTTCAAGGTCTGCGCATAGGCGTGCGCATCGGCGTCGCTCATGCCCGGCAGCCTGACCGAACGGAAGGCCAGATAGATGCGGTAGCTGGGCGAGCGCACGGCGATGTAGCCGGCGGGCACTTCGCCCGCGTAACCCGGCGGCAGCAGCAGGTAGCTGCCGCCCTTGCCCTTGTCGGCGCCCGAAGGGCCGACGCCGGCAATGGTCTCCTGCCAGGCATCGACGATCTGGCCGTAGAGCACGCCCTTGTCCGAGGCCGGCGGCACGACGAGCACCACCGGCCCCTTGCGCAGGTCCGTGGTCGCCGTGATGTACGGCGTGTTGTTGTTCGCCGTCATGAACTCATGCCGGGGCATCAGCGGCTTGGACATGGCGTCGATGACGTTGTCGCCGATGCCAAGTTCGTCAAATCCGCGCTTCGATCCGTAGATGCTGACCGCCGGCTGCGACCAGACCACGGCCTCGAAGGCGCGCTGGTAGATGCGCTGTTCCTCCAGATCGGCCACCGAGGCCTTGGCGCCGGGCGCTGGCTGGCCGCCGACGGGCTCGGTCTGCGCTACGGCTGGAGCGCACAGCACCGCCGCGGCCACGAAGACAAGTGCAGCGACGGCGCGCTGGACAGAGGCGGCGGATCGCGTTCTTTGCAACATGGTGTCGTTCCTATTGCTGAATGTCGAATGCCGAAGCGCCCTGCCTCAGACGTGAACGATGTCCGGCATCGTCCAGCTCTTGTCGTGGAAGGCCTTCTGCGGCCCGTAGAAGCGAAAGATGACGAAGAAGTCGTGGCCGGCACTGGGCAGCCAGTTGCTCTCGAAACCCTTGGGGGCGGCGTTGCCCAGATAGATGTCCAGCGAGCCGTCGCTGTTTTGCTTCAGCTCGTGCTTCTGGTAAGAGTCGAGGCCGACGCGATCCAGCTTGTTGGGCACGAAGGACTTCGTCAGCTGGCTGTAGACGATGGCCGACCAGAACTTGTCCACCGGCACGTCCTTGGGCACGCGCAGCCGATAGCTGCCCTTGCCGGACAGCAGCCGGCCCGTGCTGTCACGCAGCCCCATCAGGTAGAACTGGTCGCCGCTGAGCTTCTGCGGCAGATAGTTCGCCCAGAAGAAAGGCAGGATGGCGCGCTCGTAGAACATCAGGGCGTTCTCGGTTTCGAAGGACCAGGCCTCGCCCATGTCTTTCGCCACCGCGGGGTTCGGCCCCATCCAGTGCTTGCCCGCCCACCACGGCACCAGCGCCTCGCCGGGCGTGACGAAACCGTGCTGCATGACCCGGTAGGCGTCCTGCGCCGCACGCGCCAGCAGCGCGCGCATCGCGGCGTCCGGGGCGAAGGGCTGGCCCTTGCGGATGCCCAGCGAGGACAGCATGCCGAACATCACCTTGTCGCGCTCGCGCACGGGCTCGTCGTTGACGAACTGCGCGAGTTTGTCGAACCAGGTCGCGTCGTAGACCGGCAGCGGGTGGAAGGCCTTGTCCCAGCCGTCGACGACGCGGGTGCGCGCCGCGGCCGCGGGGTCCGACAGCGGCCAGCTGCGCGTCGAGCGGCCCAGGGCCACGGCGCCGGCCATCGTGCCCTGGCCGGTGATCACCGGGCGGTAGATCATCGTGCCGCGAAAGCCCTGCATGCGCTGGACGAAATGGCCCTCCGGCACGGCCCCGCTGTAGCCCGGCGGCAGCAGCAGGTACTTGCCGCCCTTGCCGGCATCGGGGCCTTCGATGCCGACCATGGTGATCGGCGCCTGCCAGTTGTCGCAGATCTCGCCGAGGATGGCGTAGTCGCCGCTGCTCGCCGGGATCTCGATCACCAGCGGCCCCGTCGTCAGGTCGTAGGCCAGCATGGCGTAGTTGACCTGGTTGTTCGCCGTCAACAACTCGTGGCGCGCCACCAGCGGCCGGCTCATCACCACGATGTCGCCGGGCCTCATGCCGAAGTCACGAAACATTGCCTCGCGGAAGAACACGTCGCTCAGTGCCGGCATGGACCAGACGACGGCTTCGACCGCCCGCGCATGCGTGAAGTCGCGGGTCACACTGCTGGCATCGGGTGACGCTTTGCCTGAAGCAGCGGATTGGGTCGCCGCTGCGGGGCTCGCCTGCGCGACCGACGGGAACTGCGCGACCGCTGCGGCTGCGACCGCGCCGAGCGGAAGTTTCAGCATGCCGCGACGAGTGTTGTCGAACGGGCTCGTCTTCAGGCCCTGCGCACCGCCGGCGGCTTCCAGGTGCCGTCTGCGGCGCGACGCGTTGACCGATTGATTCATCGTGATTTCCTTTTCATTGAACAAAGTGCCGCCGGCGCTTCGCTGTCGGACGTCAGGGTCAGGAATAGCCGGCCTTGCGTGCGTCGTTCAGCATCAGCCGTTGCGCCAGGCCGCGCGACAACCGGCGCAGGTGGTACATCGGCTTGGCGAACGGGCCCACCAGCGCCAGCCCCTCGCTGAAGCCCATCACCGCGTGCTTCGAGGCCGCGTAGGCGGTCATGTTCGGCGCCGACGCGGTGCCGGCCAGCGACGCGCGCAGCACCGCGAGGCGCTCGGTCTGCAGGTCCGACTGCACCAAGCGCGCGCCGGCCTCCGCTCGGCCAGCGCGGTGGCGTGTCCGATGTCCGCGGCAGCGCCGGTGACCAGCACCCATTTCCCATCAAGCCTGTTGATCATGAGCCATGGACTGCTTCAGTTCGCGGCATGTGCGTTCAAGCGGAGCTGTGGTACCGCCGTGCGCTCGTGCGATCCGGGCCGTGTCGAAGAGGAGCGCGATGCCCAGCGGCTACTTCGGAAACAGGAACTGCACCTGCAGCCGCAACTGCCAGTTCGCGCCGTCGTCGGGGTGCACGACGTTGTAGTAGGCGCCGATCTGCGTGTTCACCGGCAGCTTGCCGAGATGGAAGATCTTGCCGATGCCGCCGCCCAAGGGCACGGTCCAGCGCTGGCTGCTCTCGGCTTCCCAGTTGGCGGTGACGATCGGCGAAGTGGTCAGGTACAGCCCGCCGGGGAAGTTGTAGTTCAGGAACGGCTGCATCAGGAAGTTGTTGTAGCGCCCGCCCTGCTTGCTGCTGCTCAGCGACCAGATGTTGTTGAACAGCGCACCGTAGACCCAGGGGTTGCCCTTCTCGAGCTTCAACACCACCGCGGTCGGCCCCAGGCCCCAGTTCTTGTTGCCGAGCACGTCGTCGGTGTTGGTCGGCATCTGCAGCACGGTGCCCGCACCCCAGATCAGCCCGCCCGGCCCAGGGCTGGACGGCGACAGGAAGGCCGAGAGCTGGATGTCACCCAGGCCGAAGGTGCTGCCCTGGCCGGGCACGAATTCCGGCTGCCAGAGCAGCGGCATGATCGTGCGGGTGATCAGGTTCCAGTCCTTGCTGATCTCGATCGGGATCACCGGCTGGATGTTCAGGATGTTCTGCGTGCCCGACAGCGGCCCGGTGTTGAAGTTGGTGTTGTTCTGCAGCGGCACGCTCACCAGGTTGCCGACCGGGTTCTGCGCCAGCTTGGCCAGTTCCTCGGCGCTCATGGCCGCGTGGGCCGGGCAAACCAGGGCGGCGGCGAGCACGCCGCCCAACAGGGCGCGCCGGGCGTGTAGGCAAACTGCGTGGGTGTCGGTCATGGCATGGCCTTGTTTGGTTCTTCCGGCATCGGCACGCGCCAACTTCAGCGGCTGGCGGCGGCAAAGCACGCCGACGTGTCCAGCGGACAGACGACGACGTAGGTCTTCTTCTGGTCGCAGCCGGACACGCCCACGGTGTACTCGGCGCGCTCGGTGCCGCGCCAGGCGATCGGCTGCAGCATCACGCTGGACAGCACGGTGGCGGTGGCCGCCGGGCAGTTCAGCTCGAACTGGCCGCGGCGCAGCGCCGCATCGCGCGCGACGTCCTGCTCCTTGGCAAGGATCTGGGCATCGGATTGGCAGCCGGCGAGCAGCACGGCAGCGATGCAGGCACTGGTGGACAGGGTCAGCGATTTCATGGGGCCTCCTTGGTGGGTCTTGAAATGCGGCGCACTTGCTGTACGGGCCGCCTTGCAGCCCAAGGCCGGGTGCGCCAGCCGGCCGGATGCGATGCTAGGTCACAGGCCATGAGTCTTGGGCGCCGAGAAGCGTCGACCGGCAAGTGCGGCCTCGACCGCCGGCAGCAACTCGGCCGCAAGCGACGCCTTGTGCACCACAGCCGCGGCCCCGGCGGCGAGCGCCGCGGCGTCGATGCGCGCATCGTCGTAGTCGCTGAGCAGTAGCGTCGGGCTGCGCGGCGCCTGCCTTTGCAACTCGGCCAGCAGCGCGGCGAGGTCGCCCTCGGCCAGCGCCACGTCGACGACCAGCAGCGCCGGCTGCAGCCGCTGTGCGCCTTCGATCAGCGAGGCGCGGTCGGCGACGATGAACACACCGTCGAACGAAGCCTGCAGCCAGCCGCGCAGACCCTCGGACAGCCGCGGGCTGGGCTGGGCCAGCAGCATGCAGGCACGGCGATGCTCGGGTGCCAGGGGTCCAGAGCTTGCAGCCATTCGTTCGCGCTTGCACGTGCTCAGGGCGCCGGCACCACCGTGTAGTGCACCCCGTTCGCGCCGAAGGCCGGCTGGAACCAGGTGTTGCCGTTGAGGTAGTAGATCTGGCCGTTCTTGTTGACGCTCATCGACCCGGCCGGCAGCGCCGCATAACTCGCACCCATGGCGTAGGTCGCGGCGGTGGCGGTGGTCGTGACCGTGGTCGTCGTGGTGCGGGTGCTGCCCGGCGCAGGCGCCACGGCGGTGGTGGCGCCGGCGGCATAACCCGACTGGTAGGCGGCGGCGGTGTTGGCGCTGCCGCTGGCTACGCCGGCCGCATAGGCGTTGGAAGTGGCCGCGGCATTGGCCGACGAGGCGATCGCCGCGCCGGTGGCCATGCCCACCACCGCGCCGGCCGCCGCCGCGCAGCCGTAGCAGCCGCTGGAGTAATACGGCACCGCCACTGGCGGGTGGTAGGCCGGATAAGCCGGGTACGCCGGATAGGCCGGCGGATGGTAGTAGCTGGCGCCGCCGGGTGTGGTGGTCACCGCGCCGTAGCCGGCGCGGCCGTAGGTGGTGGTGCCCACAGCGTTGGTGTGCTCGGTGCCGCCGTAGACCGAATGCGCGCTGCTGCCGCCATACACGTTGGTGTGTTCGGTACCTTCGCCCGCCACGTGTTGCGTGCTGCCGCCCCAGCGGTTCTCGTGGCTGGTGTCACCCCAGGTGTGCTGGGTGCGCCCGCCGAAGCGGTTGGCCGAGGCCCAGGCGGCGGCGTCGGTGGGCCAGGCGGCAATGATGCTGCCCAGCGCGGCGGCGGCGGCGAGGGCGATGGTCGGGGTGCTCATGGACAAGCTCCTGTCACTGCGGTGCGGCCGCCTTGGCCGCGGGCTTGCGTTGCAGCGCGAGCGGCCTGGCGCCCACCGGCAGCTTCCGGCCCGGCGCGGCAAAGGCCATCGGCTGCCCGGCCTTGGCCTTGGCGGTGCTGAAGGCGTCGGCGGGCAGTGCGCCGTCGAGTTGCCAGCCGCTCAGCTCCAGGTCGTGGCGCAGCCCGCGCGGGTCGGCGCGGAACTGCGCGCGCA
>CALBTN010000006.1 GCA_937967345.1 uncultured Rubrivivax sp.
GCGGCCGCGTGATACTGGTCCGGCCCGACCGATGAGCCAGCTTCGCGCCCTGCGCCCTTCGCTGCCGATCCTGCTCGGCGCGTCGCTGATGCTCAGCCTGGCGATGGGGCTGCGCCAGAGCCTGGGGCTGTTCATGCCGCCGCTGACGCGCGAGGTCGGCATCTCGGTGGGCGACTTCACGCTGGCGGTGGCGGTGCAGAACCTGGCCTGGGGCCTGCTGCAGCCGCTGGCCGGCGCCTGGGCGGCGCGGCTGGGCATGCGCTGGCTGATGGTCGGCGGCGCGCTGCTTTACGCGCTGGGGCTGGCGCTGCTGGCCAGCGCCGGCGGCCTGGTGGGCGTGATGCTGGGCGCGGGCGTGTTCATCGGTGCTGCGCTGGCCTGCAACGGCAGTGCGCTGGCGCTGGCGGCGGCGTCGCGCCCGGTGCCGCTGGCGCTGCGCAGCACGGTGCTGGGCATCGTCTCGGCGGCCGGTTCGGTCGGCGCGATGGTGGCCGCGCCGCTCGGGCAGGCGCTGACGCTGGCCTACGGCTGGCGTGCCGGCGTGTGGGGCTTTGCCGCGCTGGCGCTGCTGATGGTGCCGGCCGCCTGGCTGGCCGGGCGGGTCGACAAGCTGCCGCTGCCGCCGCAGCCGGGCCAGGGCGACAGCGCCCGCGCCGCGCTGGGCGTGGCGCTACGCCACCCGTTGTTCGTCGTGTTGGCAATCACTTACTTCGTCTGCGGAATGCAGTTGGTGTTCCTGACCACGCACCTGCCGTCGTACCTGGACGTGTGCGGCATGGACCCGATGCTCGGCGCGCAGGCGCTGGGCGTGATCGGCGGGGCGAACGTGCTGGGCAGTCTGTTCTTTGGCTGGGCCGGCGGGCGCTGGAACAAGCTGATGCTGCTGGGCGGCATCTACACGCTGCGTTCGCTGGCGCTGGCGTGGTACTTCAGTGCGCTGCCGACGCCGGCCGGCACGCTGGTGTTCGCCGCGATCATGGGTTTCCTGTGGCTGGGCGTGGTGCCGCTGGTCACCGGCTGGATCGCCCAGACCTTCGGCCTGAAGTGGCTGGCGATGCTGGCCGGCATTGCCTTCGTCGGCCACCAGCTGGGCAGCTTCGTCGGCGCCTTCGGCGGCGGGCTGGTGTTCGACCTGGCCGGCTCGTACACGCTGGCCTGGCAGTTCGGCGTCGCCGTGGGGCTGGCGGCCGGTGCGGCGCAGATCGGCTTTGCCTGGGCGCACGGACGCGCCGCGCCGCCGCGGCTGCGCCCGGGCTGAAGCGTCGGCCGGCCCGGCTGCGCTTCAGGCCTTGCGTCAAGCCTTGCGTCAAGCCTTGCGCCAGGCCTCGGCCCAGCAGGCGAGCACCTGGTCGCTGCCACCGAAAGGGCCGGCCAGTATTTCGATCGCCCGCAGGTCGGCGGCTTGCAGCGCCTGCAGCAGTTGCAGGTACGGCAACCAAGGCCCGCCCTGGCCGCGCAACGCCTGCGCGGCGCTTTGCGGCAGCCGCAGCGCTTCGACCGCGGTGTCGATGTTGCACTGCAGCAACAGCGGCAGCATCGTCGCCAGCCCGAGCAGGTACAGCGCGCCCGGGTTCGGCTGCTGCGCGGCGCGCGCCAGCCGCTCGAACAGCCGCGCGCGCGCCAGCGCGTCGGCCTGCAGCGCGTGCGCGCAAGGGCGCGACGGCGACATGCGCACCAGCATCTGCGCCACCCAGCGGTACAGCGCGTCGCGCCCGAGCAGCATGACCGCCTGCTCGATCGAATCGAGCTCGCGCTCGGGCAGCGCGCCGGCGCTGTTCAGGTACTGCAGCAGCCGCACGCTTAAAGCGGCGTCGGCCTTGATCGCGTCGACCACGGTGGCGTGGTCCTCGTCGTTGAGCAGCCGGTTCAGCAACTGCAGCGCGCGCTGCGCCTGCGGCGGCAGCGCCTGCGTGCGCCGCGGCTCGCCGCAGCCGCCGATGCTGCAGGCGGCCCACAGCACGGCAGGGTCGAGCGCGGCGTCCAGCGCGTCGACCGATGGCAGGTCGAGCAGCAGCAGCGGTACGCCCGGCCAGCGCTGCACGGCCGCCTCGACCGCTTGCTGCCAAGCGGCGGCGCTGGCTTCGGCCGGCGGCGTCAGCGGCATGAAGTCGGGCCGGCCGGCGCCCGGCGGCATCGGCGGCGTGGACTGCGCGGCCCAGCCCACACGCACTCCGGCGCGGCGCAGTCTGGACACCAGCAGACTCATCGCCGGCCCGTCGCCGAACAGCGCATCGGCGCGCAGCAGCAGGTGCATGCCGGGCGCGAAGTGCGCATCGAGCGCGGCCGGCGCGAGCCAGCTCGCCGGCAGCGCGGCCAGCGCGCCCAGGCCCTGGCTGCAGCACAGCCGCATCGCGCCCAGCAGGTTGACCGCGCTGGCGACCGCCGCGGGGCCGCGCAGGCGCTGCAGCAGCGCGGCATCAATCTGAAACTCGAAGGCCGCCAGCTTGCCCTGGGCCGACACCAGCGGGCGCTGCGCTCCGGTGCCGGTGCACGGCGCGGCCGAGTGTGCGGTTGCCAGTGGCGCGGTGCCGGCCGGCGCGGTCTGGGCGGCGCGCGCTGCGGCCGGTTTGCGGCGAAAGCGGTCGAGCAGGGCACTGAACATGGGGTCGAGCGTAGCCGGCGCCGGCAAGCGCGCTGCGCGAAACAGCGCTGCCAAACCCTGCCAGTCCGCGGCGGCGCGAGCGTGGCGCCGCCGCGGGCGGCCGATTCAACCGCCCGTCTTGCTCGGGTAGCTGGCGCCCAGCCCGGCGCGGGCATCGGCCTGGATGCCGTAGGGCGGGATCGGATAGCGCAGCCCGTTCCTGGCCAACGCCTGCATGCCGGCGATGGCCTTGGGCAGGTCGGCCGGCGGCAGCGCCATCAGCAGCTCGTCGTCGGCGACGCCGCCGTAGCGGCGCTCGGCAAAGCACGGGATCGACAGGCTCGCCTTGCCGGTGGCCAACGCGCGGCCCCAGCTGTCGGCGCAGGACGATTCGCCGACCACGCTCCAGTCGAAGCGCTCGTAGCCGGCCCACTGCAGGCCGTTGATCAGCAGGATCATCTGCCCTGGCGTGGCGTAGACCAGGCAGATGTCGGGCGGGTCCAGCCGCCCGCTGGTCAACGGTGATACCGCCATCGCGCGGTACTTGCCGTGCGGCACCACGCTCATCGCGCGCTGGTGCGCGGCCGAGTCCTCGAGCGTGGCGAACCACACGCCGGTCATCGCCTTGCCCGACAGCCACTCGTCGTCCTGCGGGTGCAGTCCGAGCACCGCGCCGCACTGCGGGCCCACCAGGTCGTCTTGCGTGATGCCGACGGTGAAGCCCAGCCGCGCTGCCTGCGCGACGATCTGGTCGGCGGTGTGGATCGCGTTCGGCCGGCGCAGCTTGGGGATGGCGAGCATGTCCTCGACGCGCTCGAACAGCTTCATGCCGATCGGCGTGGTCTTCAGCCGCAGCAGGCGGTTGAGTTCGTCGACCAGCTTCGGCCAGTCGATGGGGGTGTGCTCGGACATGGCGGTGCTCAGGGTGGTGGGCGGTCGCGCTAGGCTACGGCCTATGCAAAGTACTGTCATGCACGACAAGCTTGCGGCGTGGGTCGTGGCCTTCGCCGCCGCGGGGGCCGCGGCCGCGGCAAGCGCCGAGACGATCGGCGAGGTGGACACGGTCTTCAAGTGGATCGGGCCCGACCACAAGATCGTGGTCGAGGTCTACGACGATCCGAAGGTGGCCGGCGTGAGCTGCTACGTGTCGCGCGCCAAGACCGGCGGCATCAAGGGCGGGCTCGGGCTGGCCGAGGACAAGGCCGAGGCCTCGATCGCCTGCGCGCAGACCGGGCCGATCCGCATCGACAAGCCGCTGCCGCAGCAAGAGGACATGTTCACCGAGCGCATTTCGCTGGTGTTCAAGAAGCTGCGCGTGGTGCGCATGGTCGACGTCAAGCGCAATGCGCTGGTGTACCTGACCTACTCCGACCGTGTGATCGAGGGCTCGCCGCAGAACAGCGTCGGCGTGGTGGCGGTGGACCCGGCGCTGAAGATCCCGCTGCGCTGAACGCGCCCGGCGCCGCTGCGTCTGGCACCATCGGCGCCATGTCCGACGCCGAAGCTGCCGCCCCCGACGCCAAAGATGCGGCCAACGACGCGGCCAACGAAACCGCCAACGCAAAGGTCATCGCGCGCTTCTTCGAGCGCTGCGCGGCCAGCCTGCGCGACGGCGGCTTCGAGCGCATCGTGCTGGCCGGGCCGCGCCCGGCGCTGCAGGACCTGAAGCGCATCAGCGCGCGCTGCATCGCGCTGCAGGGCGTGCCGCAGTTGAGTCTGGTCCATGCCTACGAGCGGCGCGACGAGACGCACAACCTGCCGATCGGCGACGCGCTGGCGTGGTTGCGCTCGCTGCTCGGGCCGCAGGGCTTTGCCAACGCGCATCTGCACAGCCGGGACGGCGAGCTGCAGCTGGCGTGCAGCCGCAAGGGCCGCTGGAGCCTGCGCAGCCGCCGCCCGGATGCGCCCGGCGGCGGCGCGATCGTGGCGCCGGCCGTGCACAACCGCGACAAGCGGCGCTGGCTGAGCCTGGACCGCCCCTTTCTCGAGGCGCTGGGCGTGGCCGACGCGCAGCAGCGGTTGGTGCCGGCGATGGCGCGCAAGTGGAAGCAGATCAACAAGTTCGTCGAGATCATCGACGCCGCGCTGGCGGCCTCGCCGCTGGCCGCGCGCCAGCGCATCAACGTGCTGGATTTCGGCTCGGGCAAGGGCTACCTGACCTTCGCGCTGCACGAGCACCTGCGCGGCACGCTGGGCCGCGACGCGCAGGTCGTGGGCGTGGAACTGCGTGCCGAGCTGGTGCGGTTGTGCAACGACGTCGCGGCGCGGCTGGGCCTGCCGGGCCTGCGTTTCGAGCAAGGCGACGTCGCCGGACGCGAGGTGCGCGACATCGACCTGATGATCGCGCTGCACGCCTGCGACACCGCCACCGACCACGCGATCCACAAGGGCATCCGCGGCGGCGCGGCGATCATCTGCTGCGCGCCGTGCTGCCACAAGCAGCTGCGGCCGCAGTTGCTGCAGCCGCACCCGCTGCGCCCGCTGCTGCGCCACGGCGTGCACTTGGGGCAGCAGGCCGAGATGCTGACCGACGCGCTGCGCGCGCTGCTGCTGGACGCCTGCGGCTACGACACCCAGGTGTTCGAGTTCGTGTCGCTGGAGCACACCGCGAAGAACAAGATGCTGCTGGCGGTCAAGCGCGCCGCGCCGCGCGAGGCGGCGCCGCTGCTGGCGCAGTTGAGCGAGCTGAAGGATTTCTACGGCATCCGCGAGCAGTGCCTGGAGACCTTGCTGCGCGCCGAGGCGCTGATCTAGCGTCGTGCTGTCTGCGTCGCGGGAGTTGGGTGCACCCCGCGCCTCGGGTGTTCGGCTTTGACCGGCAACCTCGTCGGAGTGCGGGCACGAGTCCAGGATCGAGCCATGGCGTGGGCCGGCGCGGCGCCGCAGGAGTTCAGCAGATCCTGGGCAGCGCCTCGCCGGTGGGCCACTCCACCAGGCGGTGGCCGCCCAGCCGCGTGCGCATCTGCACGAAACGGTGCGGGTCGTCCACCGCGTGGCCGATCGACACCGCGTCGCGGCCCAGCGGATGCGCACGCAGCGCCGCCAGGGCCGCGCCGGCAAAGGCCGGCGCGACGGCCGCCACCAGCCGGCCTTCGTTGGCCAGTTGCAGCGGCTCCAGCCCCAGCAGCTCACAGGCCGCACGCACCGCCGGCGGCACCGGCAACGCCGCTTCCTCGATCTCGATGCCAACGCCGGCCGCGCGCGCGAATTCGTGCAGCAGCGCCGCGACCCCGCCGCGCGTGGGGTCGCGCAGCGCATGCACCGCACCTTCAGGCACGGCTGCCAGCAGCGCGGCCACCAGACCATGCAGTGCGGCGCAGTCGGAGCACAGGTCCGACTCGAAACCCAGCGATTCGCGCTGCGACAGCACCGCCACGCCATGCTGGCCGATCGGCCCCGACAGCAGCAGCGCGTCGCCCGGGCGCAGCAGCGCCGCGCCCAGCCGCCGGCTGGCAGGCAGCGCGCCGACACCGGTGGTGGCGATGAAGACGCCGTCGCCCTTGCCGCGCTGCACGACCTTGGTGTCGCCGGCCACCACCGGCACGCCGGCCTCGCGCGCCGCGCGGCCCATCGACAGCGCGACGCGCTGCAGCTCGGCCAGCGGCAGACCCTCCTCGAGCACGAAGCTGGCGCTCAGCGCCAGCGGCATGGCACCCAGCATGGCCACGTCGTTGACCGTGCCATGCACCGCCAGGCTGCCGATGTCGCCGCCGGGAAAGAACAGCGGCGACACCACGTGGCCGTCGGTGGCGACGACCAGCCGGTGGCCGGGCGGCGCGTCGAGCACCGCGCCGTCGTCCAGCGCGCGCAGCGCGGGGTTGTCCAGCGCGGGCAGGAACAGCTCCTCGACGAGTTGCAGCGCGGCCCGCCCGCCGGCGCCGTGCGCCAGCTCGATGCGCCCGCGCCGCAGGTCCAGCGGCCGCTGGCCGTCGCGCCAGCTCATGCGAGCACCTCGTCGCGCCAGCGCGCGTGGGCGTAATGCGCGGCGCAGGCGCCTTCGGAAGAGACCATGCACGCACCCAGCGGATGCTCCGGCGTGCAGGCGACGGCGAAGAGCCGGCACTGCGTCGGGCGCTCCAGCCCGCGCAGCACCTGGGCACAGCGGCATTGCGCATGGTCGGCGGCCACGCGGTAGGGCAGTGCGAAGCGGCGTTCGGCGTCGAAAGCGGCATACGCGGCGCGCGGGCGCAGCGCGCTGGCCGGCAGCGTGCCCAGGCCGCGCCATTCGAAGGCCTTGCGCGGTTGCAGCACCGCCTCGACCAGCGCCTGCGCGTGCCGGTTGCCCTGCGGCGTGACGGCGCGGGCGTAGGCGTTCTCGGCCTCGGCGCGTCCGGCATGCACCTGGCGCACCAGGCGCAGCACCGCCTGCAGCAGGTCCAGCGGCTCGAAGCCGGCGATCACCACCGGCACCCGGTGCGCCGCGGCGATGCGCGCGAAGGCGGCGGTGCCGGTCACGACCGAAACGTGGCCGGGGCCGACGACCCCGTCCAGCGCCTGCGCCGCGCCGCCACCCGCCTGGCCCAGCACATGCTCGATGGCCGGCGGTGTCAGGACATGGCAGCACAGCACGCTGAAGTTGCGCAACCCTTCGCGCGCCGCCGTTTGCAGCGCCAGCGCCGTCGGCGGCGTCGTGGTCTCGAAGCCGATCGCGAACAGCACGACTTCGCGCGCCGGGCATTCGCGCGCCAGCCGCAGCGCGTCGGCCGGCGAATAGACCACGCGCACGTCGGCGCCCTCGGCGCGCTGCTGCTGCAGCGACCGGTCGCCCGAAGCCGGCACGCGCATCGTGTCGCCGTAGGTGCAGACGATCGCGCCATGCTCGCGCGCCAGCGCGATCGCCTGGTCGATGCGGCCGACCGGCAGCACGCACACCGGACAGCCCGGGCCATGCACCATCTCGATCGCCGGCGGCAGCAGCGCGTTCACGCCATGGCGCGCCAGCGCATGGGTGTGGCCGCCGCAGAACTCCATGAAGCGGTAGCGGCGGTGGGGCTGCACTTCGGCGGCCAGCTGCGCGGCCAGTGCCCGGGCCGCGGCCGGATCGCGAAACCCGTCGACGTACTTCATGCCGCCGCCCCCGGCGCGCCGGCCGCCGCCATCTCGGCGAGCAGACGCAGCGTCGCCTCGGCCTCGTCGCGGTCGAGCACGCCGATCGCATGCCCGACATGCACGATGACGTAGTCGCCCACCGCTGCCTCGGGCACCAGCGCCACCGAGATGCGCTTGCGCACGCCGCCCAGGTCCACGGTCGCTTCGTCGCCGGCCAGGCGCTCGGCCAGCAGCGCGGGTATGGCCAGGCACATCAGGCCACCTCCAGCGCGGCATCGCGCGGCGCCGCTTGCGCCCAAGTCAGCCGCTGCGCCGCGACCGCGGCCTGCCCGCGCGCGAGCCCGGCGTCGCCCGGCGGCGCGGCCAGCGGCAGCCGCACCTCCAGCCCGGCCCGGCCCAGTCGCTCGACCAGCCGCTGCCGCAGCCGCCGGTTGACCAGGCAGCCGCCGCCGAGCACGACCGCGGCGCTGCCGCGCGCGGCAGCGGCGGCGGCGGCGGCGGCGGCGCCGGCCAACGCCTCGGCCAGCGCATCGTGAAACAGCGCCGCGCCTTCGGCCACACGGCCGGCATCGCCCAGCGCCAGCAGGGTCGCCAGCAGCGGCCGGGTGTCGACCACGCCCCGCACACAAGGCAGCGCCATCGCCGGCAGCGGCCGGGTGCAGGTGGCGGCGGCCTGCTCGAGCGCGATCGCCGCCTCGGCCTCGTGCGCCTGCCGCATCGCCAAGCCCAGCGCCGCCGCCGCGGCATCGAACCAGCGCCCGGCGCTGGTCGTCACCAGGCCGCCGCCCTGGCGCAGCAGCCGCGCCACGCCGCCTGCCAGGCCGGCACCGACGCGCGCGCCGAAGCGCGGCACGATCTCGCCGCCGCGGCCCAGCGCGTGCAGCGCCGCGGCCGCGCGCCGGCGGCGGTCGCGCGCGGCGCGGTCGCCGCCGGGCAGGT
>CALBTN010000007.1 GCA_937967345.1 uncultured Rubrivivax sp.
GGCGCGCTTGGCCGGCCCGCGCGGCGGCCGCGGCATCAGCTTGGCAACGATGCCGCCGCCATCGGCCGGCGCGCTCGGCGCCGCCGATGGCCCGGCCGGCGTGAAGCGCAGCGCCGCGTTCGGCACCAGCAGCACGCCGGCGCGCTGCACCGCGGCGATGCTGGCGGTGGCGGTCATGCCCGGGCGCAGCAGCAGCTCGTCGTTGGCCACGCGCAGCTCGGCGACGTAGGTGACGACGTTTTCCTTGGTGGTCGAGCCGAAGCCGACGCGGGTGATGGTTGCCGGGAAGCTGCGGTTGGGCCAGGCGGCGACGGTGAAAGTGGCGCTCTGGCCGTCGTGCACCAGGCCGACGTCGGCTTCGTCGACGTTGACCTGCAGCTTCATGCGCTTCAGGTCCGCGGCCAGGGTCATCAGCGTCACCGCCTGCAGCGACGCGGCCACCGCGTTGCCGGGTTCGACCGAGCGTGTCAGCACCACGCCGTCGATCGGCGCGCGGATCGAGGCCTTGCCCAGGTTGGTCTCGTCGACGCGCAGCGCCGCCTTGGCATCGGCCACCGACGCGCGCGCCGCGGCCTCGTCGGCCAGCGCGCGCTCGGCGTTGGCGCGCGCGGTGTCGAACTCGGTGGCCGAGGGCACGCGCCCGCCCGACAGGCGCGACACCTCCTGCATGCGCGCGAGGTTGGCGCGCGCCTCCTTCAGCGTCGCCGCGGCCTGCGCCACCCTCGCCTCGGCCGAGGCCAGCGACGCACGCGAGCGCGCGATCTGGTCGCGCAGCTTGGCGGTGTCCAGCTCGACCAGCACCTGGCCCTTGGCCACCTGGTCGTTGATGTCCACCAGCACCCTGGCCACGGTGCCCGACAGCTCGCTGCCGATGTTGACGGTCAGCGTCGGCGCCAGCGTGCCGTTGGCCACGACCTTGACGTCCAGCGTGCCGCGTTGCACCGCCTCGGTCTGGAAGCGCGGGCCCTGCTGCGCCTTGGCCACGCGCCCCTGCCAGACCAGCGCCGCAGCGATGGCCGCCGCGAGCAGCAGCGCCAGCAGCAGCCAGGTGGCCGGGCGGCGCCACCAGGGTCGCGCCGCGCCGGCACCGAGCAGGTCGTCCAGCGCGGCAGCGCCGGCGTCTTGTTTGGAAGTCGTCATCGGGTAGCGCCTTCGGACCAGCCGCCGCCCAGGGCCTTGTAGAGCTGGATCATCGCGATCACGGTGTCGGCCTGGGTCGCGGCCTGGCTGTCTTGCAGGCTGCGCAGGCTGCGTTCGGTGTCGAGCACGGTCTGGAAGTCGACCAGGCCCGAGCGGTAGCGAAAGCTGGCCAGCAACGCCGCATTGCGCGCCGCCTGCACCGCCTGCGCCAGCGCCGCGCCGCGCTCGCGGCCGTTGGCCAGCGCCGAGCGCGCGTCCTCGACGTCGCGCAGCGCGCCGCTGAGCGCGGCTTCGTAGGCGGCCAGCGCCTGTTCCTGCTCGGCGGTCTGGATCAGCACCTGCTGGCGCAGCCGGCCGGCGTCGAAGATCGGCGCCGTCAGGCTGCCGGCGATCAGCCGCGTCGCCGCGCCGCTGCCGCTGAGCGCCGACAGCGCCGCGCCCTGCAGCCCGAGCGTGCCGCTGAGCTGCAGCGACGGGTAGCGCGCCGCCTCGGCCACGCCGATGCGCGCGGTGGCCGCGGCCAGACTGCGCTCAGCGGCGACGATGTCGGGGCGGCGCCGCAACAGGTCGGCGGGCACGCCCAGCAGCGGCTGCGCCGCGGCGCTGGGGATTGCGGCGGTGTCGCCGAGCAGCGCGTTCAGCGACTGCGGCGCCTGGTTCAGCAGCACCGCCAGCGCGTGCCGGGTCTGCGCGATCGCGTCCACCATCAATGGCAGCTGGGCGCGCGTTTGCTCGGCGTTGGCCCGCGCCTGCTCGACGTCGAGCGAGCCCGCCAACCCGGCCTGCGCACGCCATTCGGTCAGCTGCAGCGTCTGCGCCTGGTTGTCCAGGTTGTCCTGGGTGATGCGCAGCCGCAGCTGGTAGGCGCGCAGCAGCACGTAGTCGCGCGCCACCTCGGCCACCAGCGTCACCTGCACGGCGGCCAGCGTGGCGGCGCTGGCGTCGGCCGCGGCGGCAGCGGCTTCGGCGCCGCGGCGCAGCCCGCCGAACAGGTCGATCTCCCAGCCGGCGTCGAAGCCCAGACCGTAGGCCGAGGTCGCGCCGCGGCCGCCCTCGCTGGCGCGCGAGGCCGTGCCGTAGGCGCCGACGCTGGGCCACAGCGCGCCCTCGGCCTGCGCGCTGTACGCGCGCGCCGCGCGCAGCCGCGCGCCGGCGCTGCGCAGGTCGGTGTTGGCGGCCAGCGCGCGTTCGACCAGTTGGTCGAGCACCGGGTCGCCGAAGCGGCGCCACCAGGCCGGATCGGCCATCGGTTGCGGCGCTTCGGCCGTGGCGCCCGCAGTGGCGTCGTTCGGCGTGGCGCCAGCAGCGGCCGCCTCGCCAGCGGCCCAGGCGGGCGGCAGATCAGGCTGCGGCGCGCGGTAGTCGGGGCCGACCGCGCAGCCGCCCAGCACCAGCGCGAGCGCCGCGGCCGCAAGCCGTGGAGTCGATTGCATGGCCGGCATTGTGCGGACGCCGCATTGCCGGCTTGGGGCGCCTTTGTAAAGTTGTGCGATGCCGGCTGCACGGCGCGCGCGTGCAGCCGGCCGGCTGCACGCAGCCCGAGGCCGGCGCGTCAGCGTTCGACCAGCCGGTCGCGGCCGCCGGCCTTGGCCGCGTACAGCGCGTCGTCGGCACGCGCCAGCGCATCGCGCAGCGGCTCGCCCGGGCGCCAGGCGGTCAGCCCGGCCGAAAAGCTCACGCGAAGGTGCGCTTGTTCGCCCCAGGCGTCGTCGCGCGCGAGCACGCGGCGCAGCCGTTCGATGCCGGTGCGTGCTTCATCGGCCCGGGTGTCGGGCATCAGCACCAGGAACTCCTCGCCGCCCCAGCGCGCCAGCACGTCGGTCTCGCGCATCGCCGCGCAGGCATGGCGCGAGAACAGGCGCAGCACCTCGTCGCCGGCACCGTGGCCGTGCTGGTCGTTGATGCGCTTGAAGTGGTCGATGTCCACCAGGCACAGGCACGGCTGCGTGCCGCTGCGCAGCGCGCGGCGCTGCTCCATCGCTGCCAGCTCGGTCATGTGGCGGCGGTTGACCAGCCCGGTCAGGTCGTCGCGCGTGGCCAGCTTGTGGATGCGCTCGAGCGCGCCGACCAGCTCGCTGCGCTGCCGCTTCAGCCGCGTGCGCATCGCCGACAGCTCGCCGGCCAGCATCGACACCGTGGGCAGCACCACCGCCGCGAACGCGAAGTGGATGCGCTCGATCGTCGGGTCGAACACCTGCGGCGCATGGCTGGCCATCGCCAGCATCACCAGCGCCAGCGAGATCACCGCAAAGAATCCCAGCGCGCGCGAGGCCCGCGGGTCGAGCATGAAGGCCGCGAACATCAACACCAGCGCGACCAGCATCAACAGCATGCCGCGCAGCGGCGGATTGATCACGTAGGCCGCGGCCATCGCCACGATCGCGAACACCATCTGCTGCAGCGTGCACGCCGGGTCGGCGAACCGGCCCGACCCGCCGCTGCGCAGCAGCAGGTAAAAACCGAACATGCCGGGGAACAGGCACACGATCAGCACACCGGCCAGCGCCGGATCGGCCAGCCCGATGCGCGCCGCCCACCACTGCGCGAGCGCGGCCAGCAGGTAGAT
Organism: uncultured Rubrivivax sp.; assembly: GCA_937967345.1. GTDB lineage: Bacteria > Pseudomonadota > Gammaproteobacteria > Burkholderiales > Burkholderiaceae_C > Rubrivivax. The sequence goes on from CALBTN010000007.1 coordinate 3,707, forward strand.
GGCCGAGGCCAGCAGCGTGCGCCGCACGCGCACCCGCTGCTTCGGATCGGCTCCGAACAGCCAGCGGTCCAAGGGCTGCGGCAATGCGACGGGCATGACGGCTGACATGAGGGCTGACACGGCGGCGGGTACGGCGGCTGGTACGGGGTACGCACGCAGCGCTGCCTCGGGCTCGAACGAGCAGCGCAGCCGCAACTTCGGCCACCGGCGCCGCGCACTGAAACGGCGCAACGCCACCGCCAGCGCGAAGCGCGCGGTGGGCGTGACGCAAGTCACCGCGGCGCCGGCGGCAGCGTCAGTTCGGGCTCGGACGGCACGACGCCGGGGCGCTCGCCGGGCCGATCGTCGGCATCGGCCGCGGCGGGCGCATCGCCGTCGTCGATCAGGAAGCCGCCGCTTTGGCGCGCCCACAGCCGCGCATACAGCCCGCCGCACGCCAGCAGCGTGGCGTGGTCGCCGACTTCGACGATGCGGCCGCGATCGAGCACCACCAGGCGGTCCATCGCGGCGATGGTGGACAGCCGGTGCGCGATCGCGATCACCGTCTTGCCTTGCATCAGCCGGTACAGACTGGTCTGGATCGCCGCCTCGACCTCGCTGTCCAGCGCGCTGGTGGCCTCGTCCAACAGCAGGATCGGCGCGTCCTTGAGCATCACGCGGGCAATCGCGATGCGCTGGCGCTGCCCGCCCGACAGCTTGACGCCGCGCTCGCCGACGTGGGCGTCGTAGCCGCCGCGCCCGGCTGCGTCGCTCAGCCCGACGATGAATTCATGCGCCTCGGCGCGGCGCGCGGCGGCAACCATCTCGGCCTCGGTGGCCTGCGGGCGGCCGTACAGGATGTTGTCGCGCACCGATCGGTGCAGCAGCGAGCTGTCCTGCGTGACCATGCCGATGCACGCGCGCAGGCTGTCCTGCGTCACCGCGGCGATGTCCTGGCCGTCGATCAGGATGCGCCCGCGCTCGAGGTCGTGAAAGCGCAACAGCAGGTTGACCAAGGTGCTCTTGCCGGCACCCGAGCGGCCGACCAGGCCGATCTTCTCGCCCGCGCGCACCTGCAGCTGCAGCCCTTCGATCACCCTTGCGCCGCCGCCGTAGCGAAAGCTCAGGTGGTCGAAGCGCACTTCGCCGCGCGGCACGCGCAGCACCGCCGCGCCGGGGCGGTCGCGCACCTGGCTGGGACGCGACAGCGTGCGCATGCCGTCCTGCACCGTGCCCACATGCTCGAACAGCCCGGCCATCTCCCACATCACCCAGTGCGAGATGCCGTTCAGCCGCAGCGCCATCGCGGCCGCCGCGGCCACCGCACCGATGCCCAGCCCGTCGCGCGACCACAGCCACAGCGCGGCGCCGCCGGTGGCCGCGATCAGCGCGACCGCGAGCAGGTGGTTGACGACCTCGAAGCCGCTGATCAGCCGCATCTGGCGGTGCACCGTGGCCAGGAACTCCTGCATCGCCGAGCGCGCGTAGGCGGCCTCGCGCCCGGCGTGCGAGAACAGCTTGACCGTGGCGATGTTGGTGTAGGCGTCGGTGATGCGCCCGGTCATCAGCGATCGCGCGTCGGCCTGCGCCTTCGCGCTGCGCGCCAGCCGCGGCACGAACCAGGCCAGCGCGGCGATGTACAGCAGCACCCAGCCGGCGAAGGGCAGCAGCAGCCAGGCGTCGAAGCCGCCGACGACCGCGGCCATGGTGACGAAATAGATCACCACGAACACCAGGATGTCGGCCACGATCATCCACACGTCGCGCACCGCCAGCGCGGTCTGCATCAGCTTGGTGGCCACGCGCCCGGCGAACTCGTCGTGGAAGAAGGCCAGGCTCTGCCCGAGCAGCACGCGGTGGAAGTTCCAGCGCAGCCGCATCGGGAAGTTGCCGGCCAGCGCCTGGTGCTTGAGCATCGTTTGCAACGCGACCAGGCCGGTGCTGCCCAGCAGCACCGCCGCCAGCAGCGCCAGCGCGGCGCCATGCTCGGCAAACAGCGTGGCGCGCGGCACCGCGGCCAGCCGGTCGACGATGCGCCCCAGCACCGCGAACAGCAGCGCCTCGAACGCCCCGATCGCCGCGGTGAACAGCGTCATCAGCCCGATGTAGCCGCGCAGGCCGTGGCTGCAGCTCCAGACGAAGCCGAGGAAGCGCGGCGGCGGCACCGCTGCCGGGCGGTCGGGGTACGGCTCGACGAGCTTTTCGAAGAAGGCGAACACCGGTCAGGCCCGCGCTGGAACGACCCCGGCAAGCCTAGCGCATCACGCGCCGCACAATCGGCCATGGCCGCAGCCCCCGCCCCGCCCGAGCGCTGCCGCAACCCAAGGCGGCTGCGATGAGCGTGTCGGCGCTGGTCGCGCAGTACGGCTACGCCTTTGTCTTTGCCGGCGCGCTGGCCGAGGGTGAATCGATCCTGATCACCGCCGGCTTCGCCGCGCACCGCGGCATGCTGCAGCTGCCGCTGGTGATCGCGGTGGCCTTCGCCGCCGGCACGCTGGGCGACCAGGTCTACTTCTACCTGGGGCGCCGCCATGGCCGACGGCTGCTCGCGCGCTGGCCGACGCTGGCGCGGCAGGCGCGGCGGGTCGAGCCGATGCTCGCACGCCACCCCAACGCCGCGATCGTCAGCGTGCGCTTCCTGTACGGGCTGCGCACCGCCGGGCCGATCGCGCTGGGGGCGCTGGGCGTGTCGCCCGCCCGCTTCGTGGCGCTGAACCTGCTGAGCGCGGCGCTGTGGGCGCTGGCCTTTTGCGTGCTGGGCTACCAGTTCGGCAACCTGCTGCAACGGCTGCTGCCGCGCCTGCATGCGGTGGAAGAAGTCGCATTGATCGCGGTGCTGGCCGCCGCGCTGGGCTGGACGCTGTGGCGCCACTGGCGCGCCCGGCGGCAGCCGCCGGTTTGAGCGCCGGGTGGCCCGACAATGACGGCCGTGAACGACGGCTACGCGCTCTTCCCCACCCCGCTGGGCTGGTGCGGTGTTGCCTGGAGCCCGGCCGGCGTGCTCGCGGCCCAACTGCCCGAGCCGAGCGCGGCCGAAGCGCGCCGCCAGCTGCTGCGCAGCGCGCCCGACGCGCAGTTGGCCGAACCGACGCCGCTGGCACGGCAGGCCATCGACGGCATCGGCGCACTGCTGCGCGGCGAAGCGGTCGATCTTTCGGCGCTGCCGCTGGATCTGCGCGGCGTGCCGCCGTTGCACGCGCAGGTCTACGACATCGTGCGCCGCATCGCCTGCGGCAGCACCCTCAGCTACGGCCAGGTGGCCGAGCGGCTCGGCGATCGCCAGCTCGCGCGGGCGGTCGGCCAGGCGATGGCGCGCAACCGCTTCGCGCCGATCGTGCCCTGCCACCGCGTGCTCGGCGCCAACGGGCGCGCGGGCGGCTTCTCCGCCCGCGGCGGCGTGCGCACCAAGCTGCAGCTGCTGCAGATCGAGCGCGCCCGGCTGTCGGACGAGCCCGACCTGTTTGGCGGTGCGAGCAACAGCCGGTGAATGAAACGCCTCATCGGCCGACGGCCGCAGCTGACGCCGCGCAATAGTTGGCGCCGGCAGCGGCAGCGCCGATGGCATGATCGCCAGCGCGCCCGGATCGTTCGCGGGCGCAAGCGCGCGCGAGTGCCGGTCTGGCGGCCGTCACCGGCCGCGGCAGCGCGACCCGGCTGGCGCGAAGCACGAAAACAGACGAACGAAGGATCCCAGCGATGAGCGAGATGTCACCCCGCCCCGCCCACCCCGCCGCGGTGGCCCGGTAGCCGTCGATGGCCGCCAGCGCGCGCCGGTCGCGCTCGGCCAGCGAAGCGCCGATCACCG
>CALBTN010000008.1 GCA_937967345.1 uncultured Rubrivivax sp.
CCCCACTGCAGCACGCCGTCGCGGTTCAGGTCCTCCACCGACAGCAGCGCCGGGTCGACCTTGGCCCAGGCGGCGATCCACGTCGGCAGCCGGTCGAAGGGCATGCCCAGCAGCGTGCTGAGCAACTCGTACTTGACCAGCACCGCCAGCGCCGGCGCGCTCAGGTACAGCAGCGCGATGAACAGCAGCGACCAGCCGACCGACTCGCGCGCCGCGCGCACGGTGGGCGTGGTGTAGTAGCGCACCAGGATGTGCGGCAACGCGGCGGTGCCCATCATCAGGCAGAACACCAGCGCCAGGAAGTTGCGCCGCGAGGTGTCGAACTGCTCGCGCGCGGCCGCATCGCCCTGCGGGTCGCCGGCGAAGGCCTGCGCCATCGGCGGCATGCCGGCCAGCGGCGCGGCCCGTGCCTCGTTGGCGGCCTTGGCCGCGGTCCACACGCGTTGCGCCTCGGCGCTGTCCTTGGGCAGCGCGGCCAACGCACGGCTGGCCTGCTGCACCTGCGCCACCGGCGCGTCGGACGCCACCAGCGCATCCAGCTTGCGCCGCGCCGCGGCGCGATCGGCCGCCAGCGCCGCGGGCACGTCGCGCAGCTTGTCGCCCAGCGCGCTGGCGCGCTTGCTCAACGCGGCGATGACCTCGTGCTCGCGCGGGTCGCTGATCAAGCGGCGCTCGATCGCGTCGACCTTGTGCAACTGCTGGCCGTAGACCAGCTGCGGCAGCGGCACCCCGGTTTGCTTGACCGACAGCCACATCACCGGCACCAGGTAGGCCACCATCAGCACGATGTACTGCGCCACCTGGGTCCAGGTGACCGCGCGCATGCCGCCAAGAAACGAGCACAGCAAGATGCTGCCCAGCGCGGCGAACACGCCGATCTCGAACGGCAGCCCCGACAGCCGGGTGGTGATCAGCCCGACGCCGTAGATCTGCGCGACGACGTAGGCGAACGAGCACAGGATCGCGCCGAACACGCCGATCGCGCGCGGCAGGTTGCCGCCATAGCGTTCGCCCAGAAAGTCGGGGATGGTGAAGCGGCCGAAGCGGCGCAGGTACGGCGCGACGAACAGCGCCAGCACGCAGTAGCCGCCCGACCAGCCGAGCACGAAGGCCAGACCGCCGTAGCCGCCGATGTACAGCATGCCGGCCAGCCCGATGAACGACGCCGCGCTCATCCAGTCGGCGCCGGTGGCCATGCCGTTGTAGATCGCCGGCACACGCCGGCCGGCGACGTAGTACTCCACCGGGTCGGCGGTGCGGCAGGCCATGCCGATGACCGCGTAGACCAGGATCGTCGCCAGCAGGAAGCTCACCCCGATCAGCCGCCGCGACAGGCCCACCTGCTCGAGCCGGCCCATCAGCAGCACGAACAGCACGAAGCCCAGCAGGTACAGCGCGAAGCGCCGGTCGAGCCGGCGCTTGAAGCGGCGCTGCGCGCTGGCCGCGCTGCCGGGGCGGTGCGCGCCGAAGCCGCCACCGGCGCCGTGCGCACGCGGGCCGCGGCCGAATCGGGCGATCATGGGCGGCGCGGTGCGGCGGTGGCGCTTGCACCGCCCGGCAGCGCGCAGCGGGCAACGCGGCCAACGCGGCCAACGCGGCTGAGGCCGGTGCAGTGGTCGCGCCAGCCGTCGATGCGGCGTGCAGGGTGCAAGAGGCGATTCATCGGCGCGGCAATCGGGCTACCGGCGGCAATGTAACCGCTGCCAGCGGCACCATCCGCCGCGCCGGCCGCGGACCTTCAGAACGGCAGCCCGACGTAGTTTTCGGCCAGCGAGCGCTGTGCGGCTTCCGACGAGAACAGGTACTCCAGCTCGGTTTGCTGCAGCTTGCGGTCGTACTCGATGCTGTCGGGGAAGGTGTGCAGCATCGTCGTCATCCACCACGAGAAGCGCTGCGCCTTCCACACCCGTGCCAGCGCCTTGGCCGAGTAGCCGTCCAGGCCGCTGTCGTCGCCCTTCTGGTAGTGCGCCAGCAGCGCGTGGTACAGGTAGTAGATGTCGGACGCGGCGCTGTTCAGCCCGCGCGCGCCGGTGGGCGGCACGATGTGCGCGGCGTCGCCGGCCAGGAACAGGTTGCCGTAGCGCATCGGCTCGGCGACGAAGCTGCGCAGCGGCGCGATGCTCTTCTCGATCGACGGCCCGGTGATCAGCTTGTCGGCCACTTCAGCCGGCAACCGGCGCTTCAGCTCGGCCCAGAACGCCTCGTCGCTCCAGTCCTCGACGCTGTCGGACAGCGGCACCTGCACGTAGTAGCGGCTCAGCACCTGCGAGCGCAGCGAGCACAGCGCGAAGCCGCGTTCGTGGCGCGCGTAGACCAGCTCCGGCGACACCGGCTTGGTGCGCGACAGCACGCCCAGCCAGCCGAAGGGATAGACCTTCTCGTACTCCTTGAGCACGGTCTTCGGAATCGACTTGCGGCTCACGCCGTGGAAGCCGTCGGCGCCGACCACGTAGTCGCAGGCGATGCGCACGATGTCGTCGCCCTTGCGGTAGGTGACGTAGGGCTGGCCGCTCTTCAGGTCGTGCGGCTGCACGTCCTCGGCGTTGTGGATCACCGCGCCTTGCATGCGGTCGCGCGCCGCGTACAGGTCGCGCGTCAGTTCGGTCTGGCCGTACACCACCACCGAGCTGCCGCCCGAGTACTTGTGCAGGTCCACGCGCTTGAGCGCGCCGTGGTCGGCGATGAAGAAGCCCTCGTGGATCTCGCCCTCGCGGTCCATGCGCTCGCCGCACTGCGCCTCGCGCATCAGCGCGGCGAAGCCGTGTTCGAGCACGCCGGCACGAATGCGGCCGAGCACGTATTCGCGGCTCTGGCGTTCGAGCAAGATGGTGTCGATGCCCTTCAGGTGCAGCAGCTGCGACAGCAGCAGCCCCGACGGGCCGCCGCCGATGATGCAAACCTGGGTCTTCATGCACGTGTCTCCATCGGCGTTGTGACGAGTGCGAACCTTAGCCGCAGCCGGCGCGCGGGGGAATAGCGGCATGCGCCGAGGCCCCGGCAGCTGTCGCAGCTTCAGCATGCGCCTGGGGCGGTCGCGGCGCGCCTTGCGTGAGCCGCTGGCGGCCGGCGCCGCGCCTGGACGGCGCTGACAAGCCCGCGTCGCAGGGCGGTCACGGCCGAAGCTGCCGCCGCCGCGTTGAGCGCGGTCTTGCTGCACGCGCTACGCTTGGCGCGATGAACACCCCGATCCAATCGGCCGCGGGCACGATCAGCGCGCAGGCCTGGGCCCCGACCCCCGGCGCCGCGGCGCGCAACGCCGCCACCGTGGTCGTGCTGCGGCGCGCGCCCGAAGGCATGCAGGTGCTGCTGATGCGCCGCGCGCCGCGCGACGGCGACATCCACAGCGGCGCCAGCGTGTTTCCCGGCGGGCTGCTCGACCCCGGCGACGACGACGGCGCGCGGCTGTGCAGCGGCCTGGGCGACGTGCAGGCCAGCGCGCGGCTCGGCTTGCAGCAAGGCGGGCTGGCCTACTGGTTCGCGGCGCTGCGCGAATGCTTCGAGGAGGCCGGGCTGCTGCTGGCGACAACGCACGACGGCACGCCGCTGGATGCCGAGCAGCTGGCACGGATCGGCGCCGAGCGCGACGCGCTGAACCGGCGCGAGCTGACGATGGCCTCGATCTGCCAGCGCCATGGCATCCGGCTCGCGGCCGAGCGCATCGCCTACTTCGACCACTGGCTGACGCCGCCGGGCGTGCCCAAGCGCTACGACACGCGCTTCTTCGTCGCCGAGGCGCCCGCGCTGCAGGTGGCGCGCCAGGACGACCAGGAAACTGACGCGCAGCAGTGGCTGACGCCGGCCGCGGCGCTGGCGCAGCGCAAGCCGCTGAAGCTGGCGCCGCCGACCTGGAAGATCCTCGAACTGCTGCAACGCCTGGGCACGGTCGACGCGGTGCTGTCGCATGCGCGCGCGCTGACCGAAGTGCGCTGCATCATGCCGCGCCTGGCGCGCGGCCCGAACGGCTTGCAGCCCGTGATGCCCGACGCGCCGGCCTACGCCGAGATCGCCCGGCTCGACCCGCACGGCAACGGCAGCGTCAGCTGCGAGCTGCGGCCCGGCGTGGCGGTGCGGCTGTCGCCGCGGCTGATCCGCATCACTGCCGACAACGGCAGCGTGATGACCGGCCCGGGCACCAACTGCTACCTGATCGGCGGCGGCGAGCGCAACGAGTGGGCCGCGCTCGACCCCGGTCCGGCCAGCAACACGCATGTGCAGGCGATCGTCGACGCCGCGCCGGGGCCGATCCGCTGGATCTTCGTCACCCACACCCACAAGGACCATTCGCCCGCGGCGCAGGCGCTGCAGCGCCGCACCGGCGCCAAACTGCACGGCATGGCCGCGCTGCACGAGCAGTGGCAAGACACCGAGTTCCAGCCCGACGTGGCGCTGCGCGGCGGCGAGGTGTTCGAGCTGCCCGGCCCCGACGGCCCCGGCCCCTGCAGCGGCAGCACGCTGCGCGTGATCCACACGCCCGGCCATGCCTCCAACCACCTGTGCTACCTGC
>CALBTN010000009.1 GCA_937967345.1 uncultured Rubrivivax sp.
ATGCCGGCCAGCGGCGTGACGGCACCGGCGCGCACGTTGGTGACGGTGCGCGCGATGGTGCCGGTGGCCGGGATGCCGCCGAAGAACGGCACGACCAGGTTGGCCACGCCTTGGGCCATCAGCTCCTGATTGGGGTCGTGGCGCGCGAATTCGGTGGCGTTGTCGGCCACGCGCGCGCACAGCAGCGACTCGATCGCGCCCAGCAGCGCGATCGTCAGGGTCGGGATCAGCAGCCGCTGGGCGCTGGACCAGCTCAGTTCGGGCAGCTCGAACGCGGGCAACGATTGCGGGATGCCGCCGAAGCGCGAGCCGATGGTTTCCACCGGCAGCTGCAGCAGCGCGGTGGCTAACGTGGCCACCACCAGCGCGATGATCGTGCCCGGCAGGTGCGAGCTCAAGCGGCGGATCTTGGCCCAGCCGCCCGCCGGATGCTGCGGCATCAGGTACGACTTGGGCCACAGCACCACCAGCGCCAGGCAGCCCAGCCCGATCGCCACCGCCGCCGGGTTGATGGTGTCGGCGTGCTGCCACATCGTTTCGATCTGGGCGAAGAAGTCCGCCGGCATCTTGTCGATGCGCAGCCCGAGCAGATCCTTCAGCTGCGACAGCCCGATCAGCACCGCGATGCCGTTGGTGAAGCCGATGATGATCGGCACCGGCACGTAGCGCACCAGCGCGCCCAGCTTGAGCAGCCCCATCACGAACAGCAGCGCGCCGGCCAGCGAAGTGGCGATCAGCAGGTTGGCCAGCCCGTAGCGCTCGACGATGCCGTAGACGATGACGATGAACGCGCCGGCCGGGCCGCCGATCTGCACCTGCGAGCCGCCCAGCGCGCTGATGATGAAGCCGGCGATGATGGCGGTGAAGATGCCGGCTTCGGGCTTGACGCCGCTGGCGATCGCAAACGCCATCGCCAGCGGCAGCGCGACGATGCCCACCGTCAGCCCGGCGCCGATGTCGCGCGCCAGCAGCGCGCCGTTGTAGCCTTTCAGGGCATCGAGCAGCCGCGGGCGAAAGCGGTGCAGCGGGATCTCCATGGCCGCCCGTCAGCCGTGGCGCGCCGGGGGTTTCGCTTGCCCGCTGGGCACGTAGCTGACGCCATGGCGCACCAGGTACTCGCGGATCAACTGGCGCACCACCTGCGATGGCGTCAGATCCTGCTGCGCGCACAGCGTCTCGAACGCGGCCTTCTTGGCCGGGTCGATCAGCAGCGTCAGCCGCGCGGTCTTCAGTTCCATGCGCTTCACATGTTAATCGCATGCGCGTGGTGCGCGCAGCCAAAGGCGCGCCGCGTGCCGCAGGCTTTGCGCCAGCGCTGGCGTGGCCGGGGGCAGGCAAGCGAGGTGCCAACCACCCGGGTGAGGTAGACGCTACGATCCGCAGCGCCTGTCGCTTACGGCCACTTTCAACGCGACCGATGCCCGAACCCGAGCGTGACACCCAGCGCGCCGATGGCAACGCTGCGGCGGCCGCGGGACGCAGGCCGCTGCTGCCCGGTCTGGCCATGCTGCGCGCCTACGACCGCACGAACTGGCGGTGCGACGCCCTGGCGGCGGTGGTCGTCGCGCTGGTGGTCATTCCCTCGGCCCTGGCCTATGCGGAACTGGCGCAAAGCACGCCCGCCGCCGGCTTGCTGGCGGCAGTGGGCGCGATGGCGGTCTTCGCGCTGTTCACGACCTCGCGGCACCTGATGGTGGGGCCGGATGCGGCGATCGCGCTGCTGGTCGGCGCCGCGATCGGGCCGCTCGCGGCCGGGGATCCGGGCAAGGCGGCCGCGCTGACGATGATTCTTTCGCTTCTGACCGGCTCGATCCTGCTGCTGATGGCGTGGCTGCGGCTGGGCATCGCGGCGGATTTCCTTTCCAGCCCGGCGATGCTCGGGTTCATGAATGGCGCGGCGGTCGTCATCATCGGCAGCCAGATCGGCAAGCTGTGCGGGATCCGGCTCGACGGCTCGAACACCTTGTTCGCTTTTGCCGAACTGGCGTCGCGGCTGGGGCAGGTCCATGTCGCGACCTTGCTCGGCGGCGCCGTGTGCCTGGCGCTGCTCGCGTTCTTTAGGTGGGGGCCGTGGCGTATCCCCGGCGCGATCGTGGTGTTCGTGCTGGCCATGGCCGCCGGGGGCGTCGTCGATTTTCCGGCGCTTGGCCTGAGCGTGATCGGCAAGGTGGAACTGCAGATGCCCGACATGGCGCGCCCCCATCTCGTGCTGGACGAAGCCGCTTCGCTGTTCCCCGCGGCCATCGGCATCGCGCTGCTCGTGTTCTCCGAGGGCATCGTGCTCGGGCGCTCGATGGCAAACCGGCATCGCTACGACATCGACCCCGATCGCGAACTCGTCGCCTTCGGCGCGACCAACGTGGCGGTGGCGCTGCTCGGCAGCTTCGCCGTGGGCGGCAGCCAGACACGCACCTTGCTCAACGACGCCACCGGCGGACGCACGCCGATGGTGGGGCTGTTCGCCGCGGCCTTGGTGTTGGTGTTCGTCGTGCTGTGCGCCCCTTGGATCGCGCGGATTCCGGCGGTGGCGATCGCGGCGATCCTGGTGTTCACCGCGGTGACGCTGTTCGATCTGGGGTTGTATGCCCGTTTGCGGCATCTGCACCGCTTCAGCATGGTGGTGGCCGCGGCGACCACCGCCGGCGTGGTTGTTCTTGGCGTGCTGCCCGGAATTCTCCTGGGCGTGGTGTTGTCGCTGCTTGGCGTGCTGGCGCAGATCGTGCGCCCGCAGGATGCTCTTCTCGGCCGCGTCGATGGGTCGGACACCTTGCACGACGTGGGCGACGACTCGCTGGCGCGCACGGTGCCGGGGCTGGTGGTCTATCGCTTCTACGGGCCGCTGATCTTTGCCAACGTGCGCTTCTTCATCGAACGCGTCGAGTCGTTCCTGGCAGAAGAAACCGACCCTGTGCGGCAAATCATTCTCGACGCGCGGGCGATACCCGGCATCGACCTGACGGCGGCCGAGCAACTGCGCGACTACGTGGCACGCCTGCGCGAGCGCGGCATCAGCTTCGTCATCGCCAAGGCGCATCTGCCGCTGCGCGAGATGCTCGACAAGCTCGAAAGCGACCTGCTCGATGGCCCGCAGCAGTTCGGGCAGCTGGCCGATGCCGTCGCCGCGTACACCGCGAAGCACCGCGGCGGCGCCGGTTGAGCTGCGCGACCGGTCTGGACCGCTCCTGCCGGATGATCCCGTTCAGGCCGCGGCTTCGAGCCCGTGCTCGAAGTGCGCGCGCATCAGCGCCCGCGCGCGTTCGGCATCGCGGGCGTCGATCGCGGCCATCAGCGCGCGATGCTCGGCCAGCGAATCGCTCAGGCGTCCTTGCTTGAACAGCGAGTGGTGGCGGTTGAGCCTCATCACCTTGCGCAGGTCGGCCGTGATCTGCCGCGCCCAGCGGTTGCCGGCGATGTCCAGCAGCGCCGTGTGGAACTCCTCGTTGGCGGCGAAGAAGTTGTCGCGTTGGCGGGCCTGCTTTTCCAGCCGGACATGCAGTTGCCGCAGTTGCTCGCGCTGCGCCGCGTCGGCCTGCGCCGCCACGGTGGCCGCGGCGTCGCTTTCGAGCAGCGCCAGCAGGTGGTAGACCTGCGCCACGTCGTCGCGCGAGACCTCGGTGACATAGGCGCCGCGGCGCAGCTTCATCGTCACCAGGCCCTCGACGGCCAGCACCTTCAGCGCCTCGCGCAGCGGCGTGCGGCTGATGCCGAACTGCTGTGCCAGCTTCATCTCGTCGATCCAGCTGCCGGGCTCGAGCGCACGGCTGTAGATCTGCTGACGCAAGCGCTCGGCCACCTCTTGATATAGCGCACGCGGCGCCAGCGGGCGCGGCGCGTCCGGCGCGGCGGCGTGGGCGGCGGCCGAGGGCAGGGCGGGCTTGTCAGTCACGCGAAGGTTTTGCATTCATAATTATGGATAATGTACCCACGACGGTGGCTGGCGGCAAGCCTGGCTGCTGCAGCGGCGGCGGGTCGTGGCCGAATTGCGCGACACTTGCCGCGCCGCCGCGGTGGTGACGCTCGAGCTTGCGCCGCGCGGGTGTACGCGGCTTGATTGGCGCGGCCGGTGCGTTTCGTGCATCCGGCGCATCTGGAGAATCCCATGTCCGATCCCGTCCACAAGCAAGCCAGCGCCGCCGCACTGCAGGCCTGGGCCCAGGCCGCGGCCAAGTCCGCCCCGGGCGGCGACCTGGCCGCGCTGGACTGGCACACGCCCGAGGGCATCACGGTCAAGCCGCTGTACACCGCGGCCGACCTGGCCGGCCTGGCGCACGCCGATACGCTTCCCGGCTTCGCGCCCTTCGTGCGCGGCCCGCAGGCCACGATGTATGCGGTGCGGCCGTGGACCATCCGCCAGTACGCGGG
>CALBTN010000010.1 GCA_937967345.1 uncultured Rubrivivax sp.
TGATCGACATCCTGCTCGGCGGCGACAACGCGGTGGTGATCGCGCTGGCCTGCCGCAAGCTGCCGACCTCGCAGCGCACCAAGGGCATTCTGTGGGGCACGGCCGGCGCGATCGTGCTGCGCGTGATTCTGATCTTCTTCGCGCTGACGCTGCTGCAGATCCCCTACCTGAAGATCGTCGGCGCGATCCTGCTGCTGTGGATCGGCATCAAGCTGCTGCTGCCCGAGCACGAAGAAGAGCACGGCAACATCCAGGCCAGCGACAAGCTGTGGGGCGCGGTGAAGACGGTGATCATCGCCGACTTCGTGATGAGCCTGGACAACGTGATCGCCATCGCCGGTGCCGCCCAGGGCGCGCACAGCGACCACCAGATGGCGCTGGTGATCTTCGGCCTGGTGGTCAGCATCCCGATCATCATCTGGGGCAGCCAGATGGTGATCAAGCTGATGGATCGCTACCCGATCATCATCACCCTGGGCGGCATGCTGCTGGGCTGGATCGCCGGCCAGATGACGATCACCGACCCGGTGCTCGCCGGCTGGTCCGAGGCGCAGGGCGATTGGCTGAAGTACGGCGCGCCGGCGGTCGGCGCGCTGCTGGTGCTGGTGCTGGGCAAGTGGCTGGCCACGCGCGACCGCGCCAAGCGCGTCGACACCTCGCTGCAGGCGGCGCCGATCGTGCAGCCGCACGGCCTGCACAACGTGCTGCTGGCGGTCGACGGCTCCGAGTATTCGGCCAAGGCGGTGCAGCAGGTGATCGGCATGCGCCAGGACCTGCGCCAGCCCGACTCGATGACCGTGCACCTGCTGAACGTGCAGCGCCCGGTGTCCGGCGACGTGTCGCGCTTCGTGCCCGGCGACACGCTGAAGGAATACCACCAGGAAGCCGCCGAGCAGGCGTTGGCGCCGGCGCGCGCGCTGCTCGATGCCGCCGGCATCAACTACCAGGAGCACCGCCGCGTCGGCGAGCCATCGCTGGCCATCGTCGAGGTGGCCAACGAACTGGGCAACGACCTGGTGGTGATGGGCACGCGCGGCCTGGGCGGCGTGGCCGCCGGATTGATCGGCTCGGTGGCGCAGGCCACCGTCGCGCAAAGCCGGGTGCCGGTGCTGCTGGTGCGCTGAGGCGCGCCGCCGCTGCGTTGGGTCCGGCTTCGATGGCTGCCCGTGATTGACCATGTTTGACGGCGGCGCCGCCCAGGCCGAGCGCATCGGCCCGTACCGGCTGCTGCGCGTGCTGGGCCGCGGCTCGGCCGGTGTGGTGCATCTGGCGCTGGACACGCGCACGCAACAGCCGCTGGCGCTGAAGCTGCTGAGCCTGGCCGAGGGCCTGCCCGAACCTCAGGCGGCACCCCTGCGCGAGCGCTTCATGGCCGAGGCGGCCACTGCGCGCCGGCTGTCGCACCCGGACATCGTGCGCGTGCACGGCGCCGGCGAGCAGCACGGCCGGGCCTGGCTGGCGATGGAACTGCTGGGCGGCTGCGACCTCGGCCGCTACACCCACATGTCGCGCCTGCTGCCCGAGCCGCTGGTGCTGCGGCTGGCGCAGCGCCTGGCGCGCGCGCTGGCGCACGCGCATGCGCAGGGCGTCACGCACCGCGACATCAAGCCGGGCAACGTCATGCTCGACCTGCCGGCGCAGCAGGTCAAGCTCACCGATTTCGGCATCGCCGGGCTGGCCGACGCCAGCCGCACGCGCACCGGGGTCGTGCTCGGCACGCCGCTGTACATGGCGCCCGAGCAGCTGGCCGGCGCCGCGGCCGACCCGCGCAGCGACATCTACTCGCTGGGCGTGCTGCTGTTCCAGCTGCTCAGCGGGCGGCTGCCGCACGAGCATGCGTCGCTGGGCGAGCTGCTGCGCGCAGTGGCACGCGATGCGGCGCCCGACCTGCGCAGCCTGCGCCCGCAGCTGTCGCCGCGGCTGGCCGCGCTGGTGGCCAAGGCGCTGCACAAGCAGCCGGCGCAGCGCCACGCCAGCGCCAACGCGCTGGCCGATGCCCTCGCCGTCGAGCTGGCCGCGCTGCACCCCGCCGGCGAAGCCGTCGCCAAAGCCGCTTCGGGCGCGTGAAGCTGCACACTTGCGGCGCGCGCGCCGCCGCATTGCGGGCTATCGCGCCGGGCACAATCGTCGCGCTGCCGAAACGCAATCTGCCTTCGCCTTAGCGCGAGCCCATGACCATCGAGTTCTTTGCCGCGCTGGACACCGGGCGCGCCCGCACCAACAACGAAGACGCGGTGTGCACCGACGACGAGGTCGCGCTCGCGGTGCTGGCCGACGGCATGGGCGGCTACAACGCCGGCGAGGTCGCCAGCCACATGGCCACCACCTTCATCCGCACCGAGCTCGGCCGCTGGCTGCGCGAGGCCGGCGGCGCCAGCGACAGCGAGGTGCGCCGCGCGATGGACATCTGCGTCGACAACGCCAACCGCGCGATCTTCAACGCCGCCAACTCCAACCCGCAGTACGCCG
>CALBTN010000011.1 GCA_937967345.1 uncultured Rubrivivax sp.
CGCGCAGCTCGGTCTCGCTGCTGGCGTTGGAGACGTTGCCCATCTTGCGCTTCAGCCGCAGTACCTGCAGCGGGTTCTTGCTGCCGTCGGGGCGCCAGCGCGGCAGCAAGAAGCAGCTCAGCCCGCCATCGGTCTGCGCCAGCACCAGGAAGGCATCGCACATCGGCGCCGAGACGAAGTACTTGTGACCCACCAGCTCGTAGGCCGCACCGGGCCCTTCGGCCGCACCCAGCGGGTAGGCGCGCGTGGTGTTGGCGCGCACGTCGGAGCCGCCTTGCTTCTCAGTCATCGCCATGCCGATGGTCAGGCCGGCCTTGCGCGCATCGGGCAGGTTGCGCGGGTCGTAGACGCGCGCGGTGATCTTCGGCACCCAGGCGTCGGCCAACACCGGCGTGGTCTGCAGCGCCGGCACCGCGGCAAAGGTCATGGTGACCGGGCAGCCGTGGCCGGCCTCGACCTGGGTCTGCATGTAGTACGCCGCGCTGCGCGCCACGTGCGCGCCGGGCTTGGGTTCGACCCACGGCGACGCATGGATGCCGTGTTCGATGGCGCTGCGCATCAGCTGGTGGTAGGCCGGGTGGAACTTGACCAGGTCGATGCGGCGGCCGAAGCGGTCGTGCGTATCGAGCACCGGCGGGTTCTGGTTCGCCAGCACGCCCAGCTCCAGGTAGTCGGCCGATCCGGCCAGGCGGCCGAAATCGCCCAGCGCGTCATCCGCCCAACCCGCGCCTTCGCGCTGCACCGCCTCGACCAGCGCCGCATCCTGGCGGTACATGTCGTAGTCGAGCAGTTCGGTGCCGACGTTGTGCACTTCGTGGGTTTCGGCCAGCGCGAGGCCGTCGTGGCGCAGCGGGTCGGGGGCATTCATCGCGGGTTCTCCTGGGTGAGTTCGGACTCGAGACGGGGTGCGCCGGGCGCCGCGCCCGGTGCGCGCAGGGCCGCCAGATACTGCTGCCACAGGGTCTGGCCCACGGCGTCGTGGCGCGTGACGGCGGCGAGGAACCGCTGGCGCGATTCGGCATCGACCAGCGGCGGCGGCAGCCAGGGGTCGAACACCCGCTGGCGGATCGCCTGGTGGCCCAGCTCGAAGGCTTCGCGTGCCGCGCGCGCCAGCGGCAGCGCGTGCGCGCCGTCCAGCCAGGCCGACAAGCGGACGGTGGTGGCGCGGTAGCCGGCATCGAGCTGCGCGCCGTCCCACAGCGTGCGCGCGCGCTGCGCCGCATCGGGGGCGAGCGCACTCAAGGCGAAGGCGGTGCCGGCATCGCTGCCGCTGCCCAGCAGCGCCTGCAGCCGCGCGCGCAGCGCGGCCACGCCGCCGGCCAGGTTGTCGGGGCGCAGGTACAGGCCGCGTTCGAACTCGGCCAGACCCAGCAGGGCGAACGCGCGTTCGCGCGCGCGCAATGCGGCACGGTCGCCGCGCCCGGCCGCGCCGGCGTGCACCGCGATCCACTCGCCGTTCCAGGCAGCCGTCTGCGCCGCCGGGTCGCGCCAGCGGCCGACGTCATCGGCCAGCGGCCGCGCCATCGGCCCCAGCGCATAGGCGCCGCGGCGCGGCGCCACCAGCCAGCCGCCCGCCACCGCGCGCGCCAAGGCAACGCGGATGCTGTTCGGCGCGTGGCCGAACAGCGCACCGGCACCGAGCAGCTCGCGCACACCCAAAGCGGCATCGGCGCGGGCCTGCGCGCCCAGCAGCAGGTGCAGGATCAACGCGCGCGGTTTCATGCCTGGATATTACGCACGATTGCACTATTCGTCCATAGTACGTAATATTTTGTGGCCGATCGGGGGGGTCGGGGCGATCGGACAGCGCGGCCCAGCGCCGCTCACCTGAAGTCGCGCGACGCGGTGCGCAGCCGCCCCAGCAGCGCCGACAAGTCGTTCAGCTGCGCGGCAATCAGGTTCTTCACCTCGCCCTCGCGCTGCCAGGTGCCGTGCACTTCCAGCAGCCGCGAGCGCAGCAGCGGCAGCCGCTGCCGCTCGCGCAGCGTGCGCCAGACGATCACCTGCACCACGCCGGTTTCGTCTTCCAGGCTGACGAAGACGGTGCCGTTGGCGGTCTCGGGCCGCTGGCGCAGCGTGACGATGCCGGCGTAGCGCACGAAGCGGCCGTTGCCCACGCGCTGCAGCTCGGCCGCGGTCGCCAGCCGCCGCCGGCGCAACTGCGGCCGCAGCAGCGCCAGCGGGTGGCTGCGCAGCGTCAAACCGACGCTGGCGTAGTCGTGCAGCACTTCTTCGCCTTCGCTCGCCGCGTCCAGCTCGAGCCAGGGCTCGGCCACCGCCGCGCCGCGCAGCAGCCGCGGCGCCGGCTGCCACGCCGCGGCGTCCCACACCTGCTGGCGGCGGTGGCCGCTCAGGCTGGCCAAGGCATCGGCGCCGGCCAGCAGCCGCAGCTCGCGCGCGTCCAGCTGCGCGCGCTGCGCCAGGTCTTCGGCGCCGTCGAAGGGCGCCACCGCGCGCGCGGCCATCACGCGCAACGCGGCCGCCTCGCCCAGGCCCGACACCAGCCGCAGCCCCAGGCGCACCGCCGGGGTGCCGGGCAGGTCTTCCAGCGTGCAGTCGTGGCCGCTGTGCATCACGTCGGCACCGCGCACCACCACGCCATGGCGGCGCGCGTCCTGCACCAGTTGCGACGGCGAATAAAAGCCCAGCGGCTGCGAGTTCAGCAGCGCCGCCAGAAATTCGGCCGGGTGATGGCACTTGAGCCAGCACGACGCGTACACCAGCAGCGCGAACGACGCCGCGTGCGACTCCGGGAAGCCGTATTCGCTGAAGCCCTTGATCTGCTCGAAGATCGCCTGCGCGAAGGCCGCGTCGTAGCCGCGCGCGGTCATGCCGTCGATCAGCTTGTCGCGGTACTGCTCGAGGCCGCCCTTGCGCTTCCACGCCGCCATCGAGCGGCGCAGCTGGTCGGCCTCGCCCGGGGTAAAGCCGGCGGCCAGGATCGCCACCTGCATCACCTGCTCCTGGAAGATCGGCACGCCCAGCGTGCGCTGCAGCGCTTCGCGCAGCGCCTGGCTGGGGTAGACCACCGGCACCTTGCCCTGGCGGCGGTTCAGGTACGGGTGCACCATCTGCCCCTGGATCGGCCCGGGGCGCACGATCGCGACCTCGATCACCAGGTCGTAAAAGCAGCGCGGGCGCAGCCGCGGCAGCATCGACATCTGGGCGCGGCTTTCGATCTGGAACACGCCCACGGTGTCGGCACGGCAGATCATGTCGTAGGTGGCTGCGTCCTCGGCCGGGATGTCCTGCATCTCGAACGCGTGGCCCTTGCGCGCGCCGACGAATTCAAGGCAACGCCGGATCGCCGACAGCATGCCCAGCGCCAGCACGTCGACCTTCAGCAGGCCCAGCGCGTCGAGGTCGTCCTTGTCCCACTCGACCACGGTGCGCTCGGGCATCGCGGCGTTTTGCACCGGCACGATGCGCGTCAGCGGATCGCGCGTCAGCACGAAGCCGCCCGGGTGCTGCGACAGGTGGCGCGGAAAGCCGCGCAGCTGCTCGGTGAGCGCCAGCAGCTGACGCACCGCCAGATCGTCGGCGTCGAGCCCGGCCTCGGCCAGGCGCGCCGGCAGGGTCTCGCGCGCGTCCCACCACGCCAGGTTGGCGCCGAGCGCGTCGAGCTGCGCCGGCGCGAAGCCCAGCGCCTTGCCGGCGTCGCGCAGCGCGCTCTTGGTGCGGTAGCTGATCACCACCGCGGCGAGCGCGGCGCGGTGGCGGCCGTACTTGGCGTAAAGGTGCTGGATCACCTCCTCGCGCCGCTGGTGCTCGAAGTCGATGTCGATGTCGGGCGGCTCGTTGCGCTCGCGGCTGATGAAGCGCTCGAACAGCAGCGTGGCCCGCTTCGGGTCGACCTCGGTGACGCCGAGGCAGTAGCAGACGACCGAGGTGGCCGCGCTGCCGCGCCCCTGGCACAGGATGCGGCGCGAGCGCGCGAAGCGCACGATGTCGGCCACGGTGAGGAAGTAGTGCTCGTAGCGCAGCCGCGCGATCAGCTGCAGCTCGTGCTCGATCTGCAACTGCACCTGGGCCGGCACGCCTTCGGGCCAGCGCTGGCCCGCGCCTTCGTAGGTCAGGCGGCGCAGGTACGACGCCGGCGTCTCGCCGCGCGGCACCACCTCGTCCGGGTACTGGTAGCGCAGCTCATCCAGCGAGAAATCGCAGCGCGCGGCGACCTGCAGCGTTTGCTCCAGCAGCGCCGCGGCGTAGGTCTGCGCCAGGCGCAGCCGCGAGCGCAGGTGGCGCTCGGCGTTGGGCTGCAGCTGCGAGCCGCAGGCGCCAAGCGGGCGGCCCAACCGCGTCGCGGTGAGCAGATCCTGCAACGGCTTGCGCGAGCGCAGGTGCATGTGCACGTCGCCGCTGGCCACCAGCGGCAGCGCCCAGCGCTGGCCCAGGCCATGCAGCCGCTGCAGCCAGCGCTCGTCGCCGATCTCGCGCAGCAACTCCAGCGCCAGCCAGCAGCGGCCGGCGAAGCGCTCGCGCAGCCAGCGCGCGATGCCGTCGAGCTGCGCATCGCTGCTGGCGCGCGCCGCGCAGGCCAGCACCACGCAGTGCGGCAGCTCGCCCGGCGCGATGTCGTCGGCGTGCAGCATGTAGCTGCCCTTGGTCGGCGAGCGCCGCCGCAGCCGGGTGATGAATTCGCACAGCGCGCCGTAACCCTGCCGGTTGCAAGCCAGCGCGACCAGCACGAAAGGCGCGTCGCCACCGACCTGGAACTGGCTGCCCACCAGCAGCTTCAGCGCGTGCGCCTTGGCCGCGACGTGCGCGCGCACCATGCCGGCCATCGAACATTCGTCGGCCAGCGCCAGCGCGCTGTAGCCCAGCGCCTTGGCGCGCGCCACCAGCTCCTCGGGCCAGCTCGCGCCACGCAGGAACGAGAAGTTCGACAGGCAGTGCAGCTCGGCATAACCGGGCAGCGCGGCGGGCGCGACCATGGCCGGGCCGATCAGGCGAACACGCCGTGCAGGTACCAGGCGCTGGCCTCGCCGGCACTGCGCTGGCGGAAGATCCACAGCACGCCGGCGTGCTCGCTCAGCGCCACCCAGTAGTCGCGCTCGACCTGCCCGGTGTGCTGCGCGCCGCCTGGCGCCAGACGGTGCCACCAGCCGCCTTCGATGCGGTGCGGGCCGAGCAGCAGTTGCAGCGGCCCCTGGTAGATCGGCCGCTCGCCGCGCAGCGCCAGCCGCAGCGGCGGCGCCAGCACGAAGCTGGGCTGCGGCAGCGCCGCCAGCGCCGGCGGCAGCGCGCGCCTGGCGGGCAGCGGGGCTGGCACTGGGGCTGGCACTGGGGCTGGCACTGGGGCGGGCACTGGGGCGGACACTGGGGCCGACGCCGGCTGCCAGCGCTGCGCCCATTCCGGCCGGTGGTCGTCGGCCAGCGTGGCCCGCAGCACGCGCTCGGGCCCGAGCCGCGCGGCGATGCGCTCCAGCACCAGCGCCAGCGGTTCGCCCGCGCGCCGCTCATCGGGCAGCAGCGACGCGCTGGCCGGTGCCAGCGCGGCGACGTCGAGCGCGCGCAGCGCCAGCTCGCCCACCGGCGCGGCCAGCGTCAGCCGCGCCAGTTGTTCGGCCAGCAGCCGGCTGAAGTGCTCGGCCTCGCGCATCGGCTGCGCGGTGCGCACGGTGAGCTCGCCGCCCTCGCCGGCCTCGCGCGCGCGCATCGCGTCATGCGCCCAGCGCAGCGTGAAGCCGCCGGCACCCGCATGCCGCGCCGCGAGCCAGCCGCACATCTGCAGCAGCAGGCGGCGCGCGCCGAACAACAGGGCCGGCGCCGCATCGACGCGCGCGGGCAACTCGAGCCGGGCCTCGAAGCTGGGCGGCAGGGTGACCCAGTCGTGCCCCTCGGGGCGCAGGCCGTAGGCGCGGTCGAGCGCTTCGAGCAAGGCGGCATCGAAGCGCCGCGCGATGCCGCCGCGCGGCAGCTTGCGCACATCGCCCAGCGTCGCGCAGCCCAGTTGCTGCAAGGTGGTGCGGTGCGGCTGCGTGGCGCTCAGCACGCGCAGCGGCAGTGCATCGAGCAACGCGGCCAAGGCGCGCGGTGCGCCGGCCTCGATGTCGCCGAGCCCCCGATCGAGTCCTTGATCGACCCCCCCGTGCCCTGCGCGCCCGAACGCCAGCGCCGCCAGGCTGTTCGGCGCCCAGGCCAGCGCGCCCGCGCCGAGCTCGGCCGCCGCGGCGCGAATGCGCTCGCGCAGCGCCGCCTTGCCGCCGAACAGCCGCGCGCTGGCCTGCAGCTCCATGACGACGGCTTCTTCGGCGACGGCCACGCGCGGGGTGAACTGCAGCGCCCACGCGGCCGGCCCGAGCAGCGCATCAATGGGCGGCGGCGTGCCGTCGCGGCGCGGCGGGAACAGCAGCGCGGCCCACCACATCGGGGAGCAGCTCGCGGTGGATCAGCCGGCTCGGCCGGCACAGCCGGGGCGTCAGCACCGACGCCAACCCCCCCGGCACCGAGGGCAGCCGCAGCACGCCGTCGAAGGCCGGCCCGCGGCGCTTCAGGATGCGCAGGTGCAGCTCCCAATCGAGCCCGAAGCCGACCTGCACGCGCAGCGGGGCGGCCGAGGCCTCGTGCTGCGCCGCCTGCGGCCGGCACAGGAACACCGGCCCGGCACCGGCCTGCGCGCGCAGCTGCAGCCGGCGCAACTGCTCGGGCCGCACCTGCGGCAGCCAGGCCACCACCGCCTGGTGCGCGTCGGACTGGAGCAGCTGCTCGGTGGCCCACAGCCGCTCGGCCGGCGCTTCGGCCTGGATCCACACGAAACGCCGCTCGTCCAGCCCCTGCTGGACCAGCCCGGGCAGATAGGGCTGGCGCGGCGGGCCGATCACCACCACCTGGGCGCCGCCGCGGGTCATCTGGCGCAACGCCGGGCACAGCAGCCGCCACTCGACCACCCCGGGCTGCGCGCTCAGCAGCTCGCAGATCGACCGGCAAGGCCAGCCCGCGCCCGGCAGCTGGGCATCCAAGCCGGGCCAGCCGGAGGGCACGACCGCCTCGGCCTGCGCCGCCAGCTGGTTGCCGCGCCACAGCGCGGCCTGAACCTGCGTTGGCAACCCCCGGCCGGCCGTCGCGTTCGCGCAAGCCGGCGCCAGAGGCGGCCTGCCGGTACCCGGGATTTCGTGAGGGCGCATGAGGTGAAGACGGCCGGCTTGCAACAGCCATTCGCCGGGTTCGGGTCGAGTGAAGCTGTATGTATATACAGTACTCTACGACCTCTTGGCCGACTTGGGTAGAGGGCGCAGCGGCCCCCACCGGCCCCGTCTATTGGTAGACAGCGTCTTGCGGCTCACCTGCAGTTCGAGGCAGGCGTCGGCTACGGTCATCAGGCCCATCGTTCAGCTCCTTAGGTTGAGGTCCTGGAGCTGATAGCGGCACGAAGTTATATCGGGCCACCCCGCCGAGCCATTTGGTGCCCGTTTGACGGCCAAGGTGCGTCAAAGGCCGCGTCTGTCGCCGTCTGACACAGTAGGGTGTGGAGGTATTGGGTGGTGGCCCGGTTGCCGGGGCAAGGTCGCCGAATCGCGCCAAGTCATTGATGCGATTCAGATTTCCCAGAGCGTGATGGCAGTGGAGGAACTGCCAAATCGTGAAGTTCTTGTGGTGCCGGCTGTCCGAATCGAACGGACGACCTTCCGCTTACAAGGCGGGTGCTCTACCTGCTGAGCTAAGCCGGCGCGCTGGGGGATTCTAGGTGCGGCGCTACTTCACGCGCTTCAGCGACGGGCGCGGCGCGGGCGGCTCGGGAGGGTCGTCGGGCGGCGATTGCTCTGCATCCGCCTGCGCCGCGTCGGACTCGGCGTCGGTTCGCGCCAGACGCAGCCCGGCGCGCGGCGGCGCGGCGCTGCCTTCGGCCTCGTCGGCGCAGGCCGGCGCCGCCGCCGCGGCGTCGGCCAGCGTCGGCACCGGAAAGGCCATGCCCTGGCCGTTCTCGCGGGCATAGATCGCCACCACGTGGTCGACCGGGACGACGATCTCGCGCACCGCGCCACCGAAGCGCGCCTTGAACTCGATGAACTCGTTGCCGAGCTTCAATCCCGTGGTTGCCTCGAAGCCGATGTTGAGCACGATCTCGCTGTTCTTCACGTACTCCATCGGCACCTGCACACGGGCATCGACGAACACCGCGATGTACGGCGTGAAGCCGTTGTCGGTGCACCAGTCGTGCAATGCACGGATCAGGTAGGGCCGCGTCGAGCTGCCTTGCGGCGGCGCTGCACTCGGCTTGGACATGGCCTGCGCTTTCGTGCCGCGCGCTTACTTGCGCATCACCTTTTCCGACGGCGTCAGCGCTTCGATGTAGGCCGGGCGCGAGAAGATGCGCTCGGCATACT
>CALBTN010000012.1 GCA_937967345.1 uncultured Rubrivivax sp.
GGCCGGCACCGGGCATTTCTACACCACCAGCAAGAACAAGAAGACCACGCCGGGCAAGCTGGAGTTCAGCAAGTTCGACCCGGTCGCGCGCAAGCACGTCATCTACAAAGAGACCAAGCTGAAGTGACAGCCGGGCGGGCTCGATCGGCCCGCGACGCATGAACAAGGGCCCGCCTCGAGCGGGCCTTCTCGATGGTGCAAGTGCGACGCCATCGGCGGCAGTTGCAGCGTGCGGCGCAAGAAGATGGTGACGCCGGCGGTCGTGTCGCATCGTGTGATCAACTCGTCCATGTTGGGACGGATCGCAGCCGCGAGCAAAGACAGCGCGGGATTCGCCGAACGCCACCGCCGCCGGCTGCAGCGCACCCGGTCCGCAGTCACCTCAACGGCGCTGCCACACCGCGGCAAAGAAGCCGTCGGTGCCGTGACGGTGCGGCCACAGGCGCATCCGGCCGTGCTCGCACAGCGTGTCGGCGTCGATCACCTGGGCTGCGCGCAGCGCGTCGGCGGCCGGCACAGGCACGAAGTCAGCCGACCGGTCGCGCTCGAAGGCGTCGGCCACGTCTTCATTCTCGGCGCGCAACAGGCTGCAGCTGGCATAGACCAAACGGCCGCCCGGCTTGGGCAGCCGCGCTGCGCTGTCGAGGATCGCGCGCTGCTGCAGCTGCAGTGCGGCGACGGCCTGCGGCGACTGCCGCCACTTCAGGTCGGGGTTGCGGCGCAGCGTGCCCAGCCCGGAACACGGCGCATCGACCAGCACCCGATCGACCTTGCCGGCCAGGCGGGCGATGCGCTCGTCGCGTTCGTGCGCCAGCTGCGCCGGGTGCACGTTGCTCAGGCCGCTGCGCGCCAGGCGCGGCTTCATCGCGTCGAGCCGGTGGCCCGAGGTGTCCCAGGCGTACAGCCGCCCGGTGTCGCGCATCGCCGCGCCCAGCGCCAGCGTCTTGCCGCCGGCGCCGGCGCAGAAGTCCACCACCATCTGGCCGCGCTTGGCGCCAGTTAGCAACGCCAGCAACTGGCTGCCTTCGTCCTGCACCTCGAACTCGCCACGGTTGAACGCAGCCAGTTTTTGCAGCGCCGGCTTGCCGCGCGCGCGCAACCCCCACGGCGAATACACGGTGGGCTGGGTGTCGATGCCGGCGTCAGCCAGTTCACGCTGTACCGCCTCGCGCTTGGCCTTGAGCAGGTTGACCCGCAGATCCAGCGGCGCCGGCTGAAGCAGAACCTCGGCCAGCGCCATGAAGTCCTGCGAACCGAGCTGTTCGCGCAGCACCGAAGCCAGCCACTCGGGCAGGTTGTGCCGCAGCGGCTCTTCCAAGCCCACCGGGTCGATGGCGCGGCAACGCTCGAGCCAGGCGGCCTCGTCAGCGTCGAGCGCGCCGTGCAGCCAGACCCGATCGCCCTGCCAGCCCAGCAACACCAGCCGCCGTTCGAGCGGGCCGCGACCCGAGCGCGCCAGATGCTCGAACAGCAGCCTGCGCCGCAGCACCGCGTAGACGGTCTCGGCGACCCCGTGACGCTCGCGCGGGCCCAGCGCGCGCTGCTGGCGAAAGAAAGTTGACACCACGCCGTCGGCCGGCGCGTCGAAGCGCAGCAGCCGGCGCAGCAACTCGGCCGTGAGCTCGACGACGGCCTGCGCACGCATCGGCGGATTATCCTCGCCGCCCACCACCCCACCCGCACGCGATGTCCTGGCTGACCCAGTTGCGCACCCGCCCGCGGCTGATTGCCGCGGTGCTCAGCGGCCTGGCCGCCGCCTGGCTGCTACCGGACGCGATGCCGCCGGCGCAGCGTGCGGTACTGGCCTGGAACGCGGCGATCTGGTTGTACCTGCTGCTGGTCTGGGTCGACATGACCCAGCTCGACCACGGCCGGCTGCGCCAGCGTGCGGTGGACCATGCGGACGGCGCGCGCGTGGTGCTGGCCATCGCCGTCGTGAGCTCGATCGCCTGCCTGGCCGCGGTCGTCACCGAGCTGGCCGCGGCGCGCGTGGCGCACGAGGTCCATGGCCTGCGCCACGTCGGCCTGGCGCTGGTCACGCTGGTCGGCTCATGGCTGCTCGTGCCCACCGAGTTCGCGCTCGCCTACGCCAGCCGCTACTACGCCGCAGGTGGCCACGGCGTGGACTTCCCGGGCACGGCCAAGCCGCACGAGCCGAACTACGTCGACTTCATGTACTTCGCGATCACCATCGCCGCCACGTCGCAGACCAGCGACGTGGTCGTGACCACGCGTGCGATGCGCACGCTGGTGCTGGTACACGCGGTGCTGTCCTTCGCCTTCAACGCGCTGGTGCTGGCGCTGGCGATCAACCTGGCATCGGGACTGTTCTAGCCCGCCTGCCCAGGCAACCACAGCTGGGGCGCGCCGTCGCGCTGGCGCACCACGCCATGCTCGATGCGCAGCGCGCCGCCGACGAACCAGCGCACCGCACGCGGGTAGATGCGGTGCTCGGTGGCCAGCACGCGCGCGGCCAGCGTTTCAGCGTCGTCGTCGGGCAGCACGGGCACCACCGACTGCATCACGATCGGGCCGTGGTCGAGTTGCGGCGTGACGAAGTGCACCGTGGCGCCGGCCAGCTTGCAGCCGGCATCGAGCGCGCGTTGGTGCGTGTGCAGCCCGGGGAACAGCGGCAGCAGCGACGGGTGGATGTTCAGCAGCCGCCCTTCGTAGCGGCGCACGAAGCGCTCGCCCAGGATGCGCATGAAGCCGGCCAGCACCACCAGATCGGGCTGGTGCGCATCGATCGCCGCGCCCAGCGCGTCATCGAAGGCCTCGCGCGTGGCGAACGCGCGGTGCTCGACCACCGCGGTGGCGATGCCGCGCTCGGCCGCGAACTGCAGCCCCGCGGCGTCGGCGCGGTTGCTGACCACCGCGGCGATGCGCGCCGGCCAGCATTCGGCCGCGCAGCAGCGCACGATCTGCTCCATGTTGGAGCCGCGCCCGGAGATCAGGATCACCACCGACTTCATCGCCCCGGCAGTGTAGCCAGCGGCACCGTGCGCGCCGCGCAGTGCCCGGCGCAGCGGGCCGCGCGATGCGCCCAATAGAATCGGCCTCCTTCCCCGCAGCCTCGGATCGCCATGCAAGCGCGCGTTCTCTCCGGCATGCGCCCCACCGGGGCGATGCACCTGGGCCACTACCACGGCGCACTGAAGAACTGGGTGCGCCTGCAGCACGAGTACGACTGCTTCTACTTCGTCGCCGACTGGCACGCGCTGACCACGCACTACGAAGAGCGCGAGGTCATGGGCCGCTACGTCTACGACATGGTGATCGACTGGCTGGCCGCCGGGCTGGACCCCGACCGCTGCACCATCTTCCTGCAAAGCCGCCTGCCCGAGCACGCCGAGCTGTTCACGCTGCTGGCGATGGGCACGCCGCTGGGCTGGCTGGAGCGCGTGCCGACCTACAAGGACCAGATGGACAAGCTGAAGGACCGCGACCTGGCGACCTACGGCTTCCTCGGCTACCCGCTGCTGCAGGCGGCCGACATCCTGATCTACAAGGCCGCCTTCGTGCCGGTAGGCGAGGACCAGGCCTCGCACGTCGAGCTCACGCGCGAGGTCGCGCGCCGCTTCAACCACCTGTACGGACGCAGCACCAACTTCGAGCAGCAGGTGGCGGCCGCGCTGGCCAAGCTGTCCAAGGACGACCAGCGCTACTTCGCCAAGCAGCAGCGCGCGTTCGGCGAAACCGGGCTGGCCGAGCCGCTGGCCAAGGGCGAGGCGCTGGTACAGCGCGCGGCGGCGCAGGTCGAAGGCTGGACGGCGCAGGAAACCGAACTGCTGCAAGGCCGCCTGCGCGGCGCCGGGCGCAGCATCCTGCACGAGCCGCAGGCGCTGCACACCGAAGTCACCAAACTGCCGGGGCTGGACGGCGCGAAGATGAGCAAGAGCTACGGCAACTCGATCGCCATGCGCGAAGAGCCGGCCGAGGTCGAGCGCAAGATCCGCCGCATGCCCACCGACCCGGCGCGCGTGCACCGCAGCGACCCCGGCAACCCAGAGAAGTGCCCGGTGTGGCAGTTCCACAAGGTCTACAGCGACCAAGCGACGCAGGACTGGGTGTGGCAGGGCTGCACCACCGCCGGCATCGGCTGCCTGGAATGCAAGCAGCCGGTGATCGACGCGATCCTCGCCGAGCAAAAACCCTGGCGCGAACGCGCCGAGAAGTACCTGGCCAACCCCAAGCAGGTGCACTGGATCGTCGAGACCGGCACCGAGCGCGCGCGCACGGTGGCCAAGCAAACGATGCGCGATGTGCGCGAGGCGATGGGGTTGCAGTACTGAGCCAAGTCAGTCCGTCATACCGTTGAAGATAGATCATAAGTGATCTATCATGACGCCGTGAACGGCAAGGAAGTCATCGCCAAACTCAAGGCGCATGGTTGGTCTGTCGCCCGAACGCATGGCAGTCATCACATCCTCACCAAGGACGACAAGGCAGTGCCGGTTCCGGTCCACGGTTCGCGCGACCTGGGCATCGGACTGCTGGCCGCCATTCAACGCCAGACCGGCGTGAAGCTGAAATAGAGGTTGCCACATGGACATCCGCTATCCCGCTACTGTCGATCGCCAGCCCGACGGCTCCTTCCTGGTGCGGTTCGTCGATCTGGACGACACCTTCACCGAGGGCCAGACCAAGGAAGAAGCACTGTTCAATGCGGCCGAGGTGCTGTCGGGCATGCTCGCGTGGCGGTTGGACGAAGGCAAGGACGTGCCACCGCCTTCGCAGAAGGTCAAGGGCGCGCACTACATCGCGCCGGATGCGAAGACGCAGGCGGCGATGCTGCTGCGACTGGCGCGCGCCGAGCGCAGCTTGTCCGACCTGGCCCGTGCGCTGGAAACCTCCTGGCCGGCGGCGAAGCGCCTGGAAGACCCTCGCCATTGGCCGTCGCTGAAAACCTTGGACCGCGCGGCTGCCGCCTTGGGCAAGCGCCTGGTGCTCACGCTCGAGTAGACCGATGAATCTCAAACCCGCCAGCCTCGCCGCGCAGGCCCTGGGCTGGATCGACGACAAGACCCGCGCGGTAACACCGCCGATCCACGTCTCGTCGACCTACATCCGCGACCCCGACAACCAGTTCCGCTCGGGCCGCGCCTATGTGCGCGACCACAACCCGGCCTTCGAGCAGGCTGAAAGCCTGATCAGCACGCTAGAAGGCGGCGCGCACTGCGCGTTGTTCGCCAGCGGCATGGCCGCGGCCACGGCGGTGTTCCAGGCGCTCGCGCCCGGCGACCACGTGCTCGCACCGAAGGTCATGTACTGGTCGCTGCGCAAGTGGCTGTTGAGCTTCGCCACGCACTGGGGGCTGCAGGTCGAGTTGATCGACATGGCCGACCCGAGCGCGCTGCGCACTGCGCTGCGGCCAGGCCGCACCAAGCTGGTGTGGGTGGAAACGCCGGCCAACCCGCTGTGGGACATCACCGACATCGCCGCCGCGGCGCAACTGGCGCACGGCGTCGGCGCCCGGCTGGCGGTCGATTCCACCGTGGCCACGCCGCTGCTGACGCGGCCCATCGAACACGGCGCCGACCTGGTGATGCACTCGGCCACCAAGTACCTGAACGGCCACAGCGACCTCACCGCCGGCGCGCTGATCACGCGCGAGGCCGACGACTTCTGGCAGCGCATCCGCGCGATCCGCGTCGACCTCGGCGGCACGCTCGGCAGCTTCGAGGCCTGGCTGCTGACGCGCGGGCTGCGCACGCTGCACGTGCGCGTGCAGCGCGCCTGCGCGTCGGCGCAGCGCATCGCCGAGCACTTCGAAC
>CALBTN010000013.1 GCA_937967345.1 uncultured Rubrivivax sp.
ATGCCCACGAGCGCACCCACCGCCGAGGCCAGCAGCACGATCGACGGCAGCAGCTGCCAGCCCAGCAGTGCACCCAGGCCGGCCAGCAGCTTGAAGTCGCCTTCGCCCATGCCCTCGACGCCACGCAGCTTCTTGTAGCTGAAGGCCAGCAGCCACAGCGAGCCGTAACCGGCCAACGCGCCCCAGGCCGCGGCTTCGAGCGTGGTGCCGGTCCAGCCCATGCCGGCGCCGAACAGCCCCAGGCCGAGCAACGGCAGCGTCAGGTCGTCGGGCAGGTAGGTGGTGTCCAGGTCGATCAGCGCCATCGCCACCATCAACGCCACCGCTGCGCACCACACCAGGGTGGTCGGCTGCGCGCCGAACTTCCAGCCGCAGGCGGCGAACAGCAGCCCGGTGCAGGCTTCGACCAGCGGATAGCGTTTGGAGATCGGCGCCTTGCAAGCGGCGCAGCGCCCGCCCAGCCGCAGCCAGCCCAGCAGCGGCAGGTTCTCGTGCCAGCGCAGCACATGGCCGCAGTGCGGGCAGCGCGAGCGCGGCCGCGCCAGACCGAGCGCGGGCAGCGCCTGCAGCGCGGTGCTGATCGCCTGCGCCGCCTGGGCGAAGGCGCCAGGCGGTGGTGTGTCTTGGCCGCTGACCCGGCGCCAGGCGTCCGCGTCACCCAGCTGGTGTTCGGCCACGTCCAGCCACCAGGCGCGCTCGAGCATCTTTGGCAGCCGGTGCGCGACCACGTTGAGGAAGCTGCCCACGCACAACCCCAGCAGGGCCAGCGCGAGCGGCGAGAACCAGAACTCGGGGGCGGAGAGCCACGGATCCATGCGCGAAGGGACCATTCATGCGGTAGCCCACCTACCGCCGCAGCCGACTGTATCGCGCCGCCTGCCGTGCAATGGCTGCGCAAGCGCGGTTGTTCAGCCGCTGATGCGCGCTTTGGCGCGCCGCCCGGTGCGCGCTTCGCCGCACTGAACTTCGTCGAGACCGTGTGCTGCACGCGCACGCCGCGGATCGTGCACCATAGGGTCGGCGGCGGCGCGTTGGACCGCAGCGCCGCGCCGGCTTGGGCCACTGCGCGCCGCGGTGCCGCCGCCAGCTTCAAGGGGGATGCACATGATTGCCAAACTCACGCCGGAACAGATCGCCGAAGCGCTGGCCCAGTTGCCGCAGTGGACGCATGACCCGGCGCGTGGCGCGATCCGCCGCGATTTCGTCTTCACCGATTTCGGCGAAGCCTTCGCCTTCATGACGCGCATCGCGCTGGCCGCCGAGCGTGCCGACCACCACCCCGAGTGGTTCAACGTCTACAACCGGGTCGAAATCACATTGAGCACGCACGACTGCCACGGCCTGTCGCAGCGCGACGTCGACATGGCGCAGTTGGCAGACCATGCCGTCGCGGCGATGCGAGGAGCAAAGTGATGCAACGCCAACTGATCGAAAGCGTCAAGCACGGCCTGGCTGCCGGCGTGCACGCCCCCGAAAACGCCGACTGGACCATCGACCAGGGCTGGGAGCGTTACACCGCACAGGAGCACGCTACCTGGAAGACGCTGTACCAGCGCCAGACCCGGCTGCTGCCCGGTCGCGCTTGCGACGAGTTCGTCGCCGGCATGCGTGAGCTGCCGATCGGCGCGGAGCAGATCCCCGACTTTCGGCGCCTGTCGGAGGTGCTGCTGAAGCGCACCGGCTGGCAGGTGGTGGCGGTGCCGGGGCTGGTGCCCGACGAGGTGTTCTTCGAGCACCTGGCCAACCGCCGCTTTCCGTCCGGCCACTTCATTCGCCGGCCGCACGAGCTGGACTACCTGGAAGAGCCGGACGTCTTCCACGACGTCTTCGGCCACGTGCCGATGCTGATGAACCCGGTCATCGCCGACTACATCCAGGCCTACGGCCAAGGCGGCTTGCGCGCCCAAGCGCTGGGCAAGCTGACGCAGCTGGCGCGCGTGTACTGGTACACGGTCGAATTCGGCTTGGTGCAGCAGGCGGACGGGCTGCGCATCTACGGCGCCGGCATCGCCAGCTCGGCCACCGAGAGCGTGTTCGCGCTCGACGACCCTTCGCCGAACCGCATCCGCTTCGAGCTGGAGCGCGTGATGCGCACGAACTACCGCATCGACGACTTCCAGGAGAGCTACTTCGTGGTCGGCAGCCTGGACGAGCTGCTCGAGCTGGCGCGCATCGACTTCGCGCCGCTGTACCAGCGCATCGAGCGGCAAAGCGAGTTCCAGCCCGGCCAGGTGCTGGACAGCGACCGCGTGCTGACGCGCGGCAGTGGCGCCTATGCCGCGGCGCGCCGCGCCGCCGCGAAGGAGCATTGACATGGCGCGCACCGTGCTCGTCACCGGCGCCGCCGGTCACCTCGGCCGCGCGGTCGCAGCCGCTTTCGCGGCCGAAGGCGCCCAACTCGTGCTGCTCGACCGCGATCGCGCGCGGCTCGAAGCGGCCTTCGACGGCGAAGCCGCGGCGCGCCTGCTCGCGCCGTGCAACCTGCTCGACGCCGCACAGGTGCAGGCCGCGGTTGACGCCGCGCTGGCGCGCTTCGGCCGCATCGACGTGCTGTGCAATATCGCCGGCGGCTTTCGCATGGGCGAGGCGGTGCACCAGACCAGCGACGCCAGCTGGGAGTTCCTGCTCGACCTGAACGCGCGCACCGTGCTGCACACCGCGCGCGCCGTGGTGCCGGCGATGCTCGCCGCCGGCGGCGGCAGGATCGTCAACGTCGGCGCCTTCAGTGCAAGCAAGGGCCTGGCGCAGATGGGCGCCTACACCGCGTCGAAGGCGGTCGTGATGCGCCTGACCGAAGCGATGGCTGCCGAGTTGCGCGAGCGCGGCATCAACGTCAACTGCGTGCTGCCGACGATCATCGACACGCCAGACAACCGCGCGGCGATGCCCGATGCCGACCCGTCGCGCTGGGTGGCGCCGGCCGATCTGGCGCGGGTGATCTGCTTCCTCGCGTCGGACGCGGCCCGCGCCG
>CALBTN010000014.1 GCA_937967345.1 uncultured Rubrivivax sp.
GCAACTGGCCCGCCGGGAGGTGGTCGATACCGGCGGCACCGGCCCGCCCGCCGCCGCCGAAAAGCCGGCACAGCGCGTCGGCGCCGCTGGGCGCGTCCAGCGGCGCGCGCAGGCTGACCGCGTGGCCGCCATCGCGCCCGGCCTGCAGCACCGCGTGCGCCAGCCCGGGCGCGTCGCTGGCCAGGCGGTTGGCAAAGCTGCCGATCACGCGCCGGGCCCAGCCGGCGTCGGGCAGCTCGGCCCAGCGTGCGCGTGTGCCCGCGGGCTGCACCGGCAGCGCCAGCGCGCGCTGCAGATCGGCCGCGCGCAATGCCGCCAGTTCGTCGCCGATCGGGTCATCGCGCAGCAGTCGCAGCGGATCGTCGTGCTGCGCCAGCCGGGCGTACATCGCGTGCGGCTCGATGTGCTGGTCGCCCACTTCACCGTAGGCGTTGTAGTTGATGCCCTCGCCGAGCCGGCGCAGCTGCGCGCGCTGCGCCGCGCCGATGCCGGCCTGCGCCGCCAGCGCGTCGGCCACCGCCGTCAGGTTGTCGCCATAAGCGCCGACCAGCGCCCAGGCGCGGCAACGCCCGTGCAGCAGCCGGTCGATCAGCAGGCTGGTGCAGACCTTCGGATCCGTGTCGATCAGCGCTTGCAGCCCCGGGTGCTGCGGCACCTGGTCGACCGCATGGTGGTCGACGTAGCGCACCTGCACCCCGGCGGCCAGCAGCCGCTGCAGCGCCGTCAGGTTGCGCTGCAGCGACAGATCGCACACCAGCACCTCGTCGCCGGCCACGGCCGGCACCGCTTGCAGCAGCTCGATGTGGCGCTTCGGCCCGGTCAGCAGCGTGGCCGGGGCCGGGTGCGCGCCGCGCCATTGCAGCACCGCGCACAACCCGTCGGCGTCACCGTTGCAGACATCGAAGCGGCGCACGCCGGGCGGTCCAACGGGCCGAGAACAAGCCGAATGAACCGCGGCCGCGCGCTACTCGCGCTCGATCCGGGTGCGCGACGGCCCTTCGGCGAGGCCGCCGCTGTCGGCGTCGATCCAGTCGGTCAGGCCGAGCTCGCTTTCGGCCTCGGCCAGCGTCTCGCCAGGTGCCCAGCCGCCGGCCTCGCCCGAATCCATGTCGGCCATCGCCTCGGCGTGGGTGTCGAAGGGGCCGACCTCCTGCTTGCCGTCGATCGCCAGCCAGTAGTAGCCGTCGGGGCGCAAGAAGACGCGATCGCCCAGATCGCTGGTGTCCAGCGGCTCGTCGTCGCCCGGCGCACCCAGCGGCCCGGGCGCGCCAGCCTTGCCAGCGGGCTTGGCGGAAGGTTCGGGGGAAGGCTTTGGAGAAGTCTTGCGGCGTTGTGTCATCGAAGCCTCCTGCACGACAGCGGCGACAGCGGTGCTGAGCCTACCGCAATGCCTCGCGAACGAAGTCCAGCCGGTCCTGGCCGAAGAACATCTGCTCGCCGACGAACACGGTCGGCGCACCGAACACGCCGCGCGCCACCGCCTCGTCGGTGTTGGCGGCCAGCCGCGCCTTGACCGCGGCGTCCTGCGTCTGCGCCAGCAGCGCCTGGGCATCCAGCCCGGCCTCGCGCAGCACCTGCGCCAGCACGTCCGCATCGCCCAGGTTGCACGGCTGCGCCCACATCGCGCGGTACACCGCCTGCACGTAGCGCTCGAAATCGTCGGGCTGGTGCAGCTGCATTGCCACCGCGCCGCGCATCAGCGTCAGCGTGTTGATCGGGAAATGCGGATTCATCGCGAACGGCACGCGGTAGCGCTCGACCCAGCGCGCCAGATCCTGGTGCATCCAGCGGCCCTTGGCCGGCACCGTCACCGGGCTGACGTTGCCGGTGGCCTTGAACACCGCACCCAGCAGCATCGGCCGCCACACCAGCGTGGCCGCCTCGTCCGCGCACAGCGCAGGCAGCTGGGTCCAGGCCAGGTACGCGGTCGGGCTGCCGAAGTCGAAGAAGAACTCCACCGTCTTTGCCATCGCACGGTCTCCTCGCTGTGTGCCGCGCCAAGTATGAGGCCCTTGGGATAATCACGGCGGTGGACAAGCAGCGCATCGTGGTAGGGCTTTCCGGCGGGGTCGACTCGGCCGTCAGCGCCTGGCTGCTCAAGCGCGCCGGGCACGAGGTGGTGGGCCTGTTCATGAAGAACTGGGAGGGCGACGACGACGACGCCTACTGCAGCGCCAACGTCGACTTCGTCGATGCCGCGGCCGTGGCCGACGTCATCGGCATCGACATCGAGCACGTGAACTTCGCCGCCGAATACCGCGAGCGCGTGTTCGCCGAGTTCCTGCGCGAGTACCGCGCCGCTCGCACGCCCAACCCCGACGTGCTGTGCAACGCCGAGATCAAGTTCAAGGCCTTCCTCGACCACGCGCTGCGGCTGGGCGCCGACGCCATCGCCACCGGCCACTACGCGCGCGTACGCGAGCGTGGCGGCCGCTTCGAGCTGCTCGAGGGGCTGGACCCGCTGAAGGATCAGAGCTACTTCCTGCACCGGCTGAGCGAGCACCAACTCGCGCGCACGCGCTTTCCGGTGGGCGAGCTGCACAAGACCGAGGTGCGGCGCATCGCCGCCGAGATCGGCCTGCCCAATGCGCACAAGAAGGACTCCACCGGCATCTGCTTCATCGGCGAGCGGCCGTTTCGCGAGTTCCTCAACCGCTGGCTGCAGCACCAGCCCGGGCCGATCCGCGACCCGCGCGGGCGCACGCTCGGCCGCCACCTCGGCCTGAGCTTCTACACCATCGGCCAGCGTCAGGGCCTGGGCATCGGCGGCATCAAGCAGCCCGGCGCGGCGCGCGGCGGCGCCGACCACGAACCCTGGTACGTCGCCGCCAAGGACTTGGACCACAACGTGCTGCAGGTGGTGCAAGGGCACGACCATCCGGCGCTGCAGTCGGCCGCGCTGTGGGCCGACGACTGCGCCTGGATCGCCGGCACGATGCCGCCGCCCGGGCGCTACGCGGCCAAGTCGCGCTACCGGCAGGCCGCCTCGGCGTGCCGGCTGACGCCGTCAGGCAGCGGCTTCAGGCTGGACTTCGACGCGCCGCAATGGGCGGTGGCACCCGGACAATCGGCGGTGCTGTACGACGGCGAGCGCTGCCTGGGCGGCGGCGTGATCCAGCGCGCCAGCCTTTGGGATGCAAGCGCAGCGCCGAACTTCGACGCCCGCGTCGCGTCCTAGCAGCGACGACCCGCCGTTGTGATTTGCAGTTGAGCATGCGCCCACTTTCGCAAGAACATCCAAAGCACGCGGCAGCGTCGATCGGGCGCGCCGGGCCGCCAGGTCGCCGCTGGACACCGGCGCGGTGGACGCCGTGGGCGCTGGCGCTGCTGTGGTTGTGCGCGCTATGGCCGCTATCGTCGCCGCCCGCGCTGGCCCAGGTGGTGCGCACCGACCACGTCGCGGCCGAACTCGTGGCCGAGCGCAGCGCGGTGCGCCCCGGCGGCAGCCTGCAGATCGGCCTGTATCTGCAGCACCTGCCGCAGTGGCACACCTACTGGCGCAACCCGGGCGATTCGGGCCTGCCCACGCGCGTCGAATGGCAGCTGCCGCCCGGCGTGCAGGTCGGCGAGATCGAATGGCCGGCGCCGAAGCGGCTGCCGATCGGCCCGCTGGTCAACCACGGCTACGAAGGCGAGCTGCTGCTGCCGATGCGGCTGACTGCGCCGGCCGACGCCCGCCCGGGCAGCGAGCTGAAGCTGCGCGCCACCGCGCACTGGCTGGTGTGCCTGGACGTGTGCATCCCCGAAAGCGCCGAGCTCGAGCTGCGACTGCCGGTGGTCGGCGCCGACACCTTGCCCGGCAGCACCGCCTGGACCGCCGATTTCGAACGCGCGGCGGCGCTGCGCGCGCTGCCGCTGCGCGGTTGGACCGCCGAGCTGCAGCACCACGGCCGCGATCTGCTGCTGACCTTGCAGTCCGACACACCGCGCGCCGGCAACGCCGCGCTGCCGGCGATCGAGGTGTTCCCGTACAGCGAGCAGTTGATCGAGACCGCGGTGCACGAGGTCTACGCCACGCCGAGCGGCTACGCCGTCAGGTTGCGGCTGCTGGCCGACACCGCGGCGCCGGGCATGCTTGGCGGCATCGTGGTCGCGCAAGACGGCGGCAGCAGCGGCGTCTGGGGCGGCAGCAACCCGATGGTCGAGTTCGACGCTGCGCTGCGCGAGGTGGCGCAGATCACGCTGCCCGACGGCGCGCGGCGCCTCGGCGCCCCGGCGGTGGACGACACGATGCGCGCCGGCGCGGTCGGCGTCGCCGGCATCGGCTTGTGGCTGGCGCTGCTGATGGCCTTCGGCGGCGGCATGGTGCTCAACCTGATGCCCTGCGTGTTCCCGGTGCTGTCGATCAAGCTGCTCGGCCTGACCAGGCAGGCCGCGGCGCCGGCCGCGCTGCGGCTGCACGCGCTGGCCTATGGCGCCGGGGTGCTGAGCAGCTTTGTCGCGTTGGCGCTGCTGCTGATCGGGCTGCAGGCCGCGGGCAGCGCGATCGGCTGGGGCTTCCAGCTGCAAGAGCCGGGGCTGGTGTTCGTGCTGGCGCTGCTGTTCTTCGCCATCGGGCTGAACCTGATGGGCGCGTTCGAGGTGACCCAGCTGCTGCCGCAAGGCGTGGCGGCGTGGCGCGCACGCAGCCCGCTGGCCGACGCCTTTGCCGGCGGCGTGCTCGCGGTGCTGGTGGCCAGCCCCTGCACCGCGCCGTTCATGGGCGCGGCGCTGGGCTTCGCGCTGACGCAGACCGCCGCCACGTCGCTGGCGGTGTTCACCGCGCTGGCGCTGGGCATGGCGCTGCCGTACATGGTGCTCACCGTCGCGCCCGGCTGGCGCCACTGGCTGCCGCGCCCCGGGGTGTGGATGCAGCGGCTGAAGCAGGCGCTGGCCTTCCCGATGTTCGCCACCGCGGTGTGGCTGCTGTGGGTGCTGGGCCAGCAGACCGGCATCGACGCGCTGGCGCGCGTGCTGCTGACGCTGGTGGCGCTGGCGCTGCTGCTGTGGCTGGCGCACATCGGCGCGGCGCGCAGCCTGCTCGGCAAGGGCGCGGCCGCGCTGGCGCTGGCCGCGCTGCTGGCGTGGGGCTGGCCTGGCGTGGCGGCGCTGCCCGCCGAGCGCGCCGGCAGCGCCACGGCCGATGCCGCCGTGCCCGCCAGCGAAGGCCGCTGGCTGCCCTATGACGAGGCGCTGCTGGCGCGTTTTGCCGCCGACGGCAGGCCGGTGTTCGTCGACTTCACCGCCGCGTGGTGCGTGAGCTGCCAGGTCAACAAGCGGCTGGTGCTGAACACCGCCGCCACGCTGGCCGACTTCGAGCGCGCCAACGTCGTGCTGATGCGCGCCGACTGGACGCGCCGCGACGCCACCATCACCCAGGCGCTGGCGCGGCTGGGCCGCAACGGCGTGCCGGTGTACCTGCTGCTGCGCCCGGGCATGGAGCCGCTGCTGCTGCCCGAGATCCTGACCGGCGGCGCGGTGCGCGAGGCACTGGCCACGCTGCAGCCGTAGCGCCGCGGTGAACTTCCAGCAGCTGCGCGCGATGCGCGAAACCGTGCGCCGCGGCTTCAAGCTCACCGAGGTGGCCGCCGCGCTGCACACCTCGCAACCCGGCGTGAGCCGGCAGATCCGCGAGCTGGAACAGGAGCTGGGCATCGAGTTGTTCCACCGCGCCGGCAAGCGGCTCACCGGCCTGACGCCGCCGGGGCAGGCGGTGCTGCCGATCGTCGAGCGGCTGCTGCTCGAGGCCGACAACCTCAAGCGCGCTGGCGCCGACTTCGCCGCCAGCGGCCGCGGCACGCTGACCATCGCCGCCACCCACACCCAGGCGCGCTACGCGCTGCCGCCGGCGGTGCGCGACTTCAGCGCCGCCCACCCCGAGGTGCAACTTCGGCTGCACCAGGGCTCGCCGACGCAGGTGGCCGACATGCTGCTGTCGGGCGAGGCCGACATCGGCGTGGCCACCGAGGCGCTGTCGGCCTACGACGCGCTGGTCGCGCTGCCCAGCTACCGCTGGACCCACGTGGTGGTGGTGCCGCGCGGCCACGCGCTGGCGCAGCCCGGCACCGCGTTGACGCTGCAGCGGCTGGCCGAGTTTGCGCTGATCACCTACGAGACCGGCTACACCGGGCGCACCCACATCGACGAAGCCTTCGCCCGGCGCGGCCTGAGCCTGAACATCGTGCTGTCGGCGATGGACGCCGACGTCATCAAGACCTATGTCGAGCTCGGCATGGGCGTGGGCATCATCGCCTCGATGGCCTTCGACGAAGAACGCGACAGCGCGCTGCAGGCGATCGACGCCGGCCACCTGTTCGCAATGAACCTGACCCGCGTCGCGGTGCGCCGCGGCGCCTTCCTGCGCGGCTATGCCTACGAGTTCATCCGCAGCTTCGCGCCGCCGCTGACGCGCGCGCGCATCGACCAGGCGATGGCCCAGGCCGGCGGCTCGAGCTTCGAGATCTGAGCTCGTGTGGGTCTGGGCGCCGCCAAGCGGCGCTTGAGATCGCACGATCCGCACCCCATGTGCCCGCATGGACCAGAGCACCCGCCCCAGCGCCGCCCACGCCACCTTGGTCGCGTGCCCGCACTGCCTTGCCACCAACCGCGTGCCCAGCCCGCGCCTCGGCGACGACCCGGTGTGCGGCCGCTGCGGCAAGGCCTTGCTCGACGGCCGGCCGATCGAGCTCAGCGACGCCACCTTCGACGCCTGGGCCGCCGCCAGCGTGTTGCCGGTGGTGGTGGATTTCTGGGCACCGTGGTGCGGCCCATGCCAGCAGATGGCGCCGCAGTTCGAGCAGGCGGCGCGCACGCTGAAGGGCCGCGCGCTGCTGGTCAAGGTCAACAGCGACGACAACCCGCGCACCGCGTCGCGATTTGGCATTCGCAGCATTCCCACGCTGGTCAAGCTGCGCCATGGCGATGAGGTCGCGCGCGTGGCGGGTGCGCGCTCGGCCGGGCAGATCGTGCAGTTCGCGCAGGGTTGACGCC
>CALBTN010000015.1 GCA_937967345.1 uncultured Rubrivivax sp.
CGTGTCGGCACCGGCCTGCTCGTCGAGCAGGGCACGCACCGCGGCCGGCCGCGTCAGGCTCTGCCAGGCGTGCTGGCCGTGGATGTCCAGCAGTTGCTCGCCGGCCTCGCGCAGCTGGCCCACCGTGGCTGGGCTGCCGTTGATCCATGCACGGCTGCGGCCCTGGGCGTCGATGCTGCGGCGCAGCAGCATGGTCTCGCCGGCATCGAAGCCGCCCGCGTCGAGCCAGCCGGTGAGTACTGCCGGCGTGTCGAACTCGGCGCTGACCTCGGCACGGGCGCAGCCCTCGCGCACCACGCCGGCGTCGCCGCGGCCGCCCAGCGCCAGCTGCAGCGCATCGATCAGGATCGACTTGCCGGCACCGGTCTCGCCGCTGAGCACCGAAAATCCGGCCGCGAACTCCAGTTCGAGCTGGCTGACGATGACCACGTCGCGCAGACTCAGCCGGCGCAGCATGTCGATTTCGCGCCGCGCCAGGCGGCGGCCGGCAGGGCCGGGGCGCAGCAACCTTGCTGCACTTTCACACCACCCCTTCGTGCCAGCGCAGCTTGCGCCGCAGCGTGCCGTAGTAGCTCCAGCCCGGCGGGTGCAGGAAGCGCACCTTGTGCGCCGAGCGGCGCACGCGCACCTGGTCGCCGCGCAGCAGGCTGGCCAGCCGCTGCATGTCGAAGTTGGCCGACGCGTCGCGCGCACCCACCACTTCGATGCGGATCTCGTCCTGGTCGGGCAGCACGATCGGCCGGTTGGACAGCGTGTGCGGCGCGATCGGCACCAGCAGCCAGCCCGGGATGCCCGGGTGCATGATCGGCCCGCCGGCCGACAGCGCGTAGGCGGTACTGCCGGTAGGCGAGGCGATGATCAGGCCGTCGGCGCGCAGGTTGGCGACGAATTCGTCGCCGATGTCGATGCGCAACTCGACCATCGCGGCGGTGGCGCCGCGGCTGACCACCACCTCGTTCAGCGACAGGCCGCTGAAGATCTGTACGCCGTCGCGCCAGACACCGCCTTCGATCATCGTGCGGTGCTCTTCTTCGTACTCGCCGGCGACCATGCTGCGCAAGGTGTCGCGGTAGTGCGCCAGCGGCACGTCGGTGATGAAGCCCAGCCGCCCCTGGTTGATACCCACCAGCGGCAGGTTCTGGCGCGCCAGCTCGCGCGCAATGCCCAGCATCGTGCCGTCGCCGCCGACCACCACCGCCAGGTCGCAGCGACGGCCCATCTCGGCGTGGGTCAGCGCCTCGTAGCCGGTGACGCCAATGTTCTGCGCGGTGGCCGCATCGAACGACACGTCCAGCCCGAGACGCACCATGAACTGCGCGATTTCCTCGAGCAGCGCGCGGATGCCGTGGGTCTGGTAACGGCCGACGATCGCGGCATGAACGAAACGCGCAGCCATGCGATCCATTACACCATAGCCCCTGGCGTGCGCACGCGGTGCGCCAGCGCCGTCCGTACAATGAAACGCATGCTCGACGAGCGCGCCAGAACCCTGCTGAAGGCCTTGGTCGAACGCTACATCGACGACGGCCAGCCGGTGGGATCGCGCACGCTGTCGCGTGCCAGCGGACTGGAACTGTCGCCGGCGACGATCCGCAACGTGATGGCCGACCTGGAAGAGCTGGGGCTGATCGCCAGTCCGCACACCAGTGCCGGCCGAGTGCCCACCGCGCGCGGCTACCGGCTGTTCGTCGACACCATGTTGACGGCGCAGCCGGCGCACCCGATCGAGGTGCCGCCGGAGATGGCGGTGGCGCGCGAGCAGTTGCATCCGGATCAGCCGCAGCGCGTGATCACCCAGGCGGCCGGGCTGCTGTCGAGCCTGTCGAACTTCGTCGGCGTGGTCACCGCGCCGCGCAAGGCGGGGGTGTTCCACCACATCGAGTTCCTGCGGCTGGGCGAGCGCCGCGTGCTGGTGATCCTGGTCGCGCCCGACGGCGATGTGCAAAACCGCGTGATCTTCACCGCGCGCGACTTCGGCCAGGCCGAGTTGACCGAAGCGGCCAACCACCTGAACCAGCACTACGCCGGATTGAGCATCGACGAGGTGCGCGAGCGCCTGCGCCACGAGATCGAGGCGCTGCGCGGCGAGATTGCGGCCCTGATGCAAGCCGCGGTGCAAGCCGGCAGCGAGGCCCTGGCCGAGAGCGTCGACCAGGTGGTGCTCAGCGGCGAACGCAAGCTGCTGGACGTGCCCGCGTTCGGCAACGACATGGGGTCGCTGCGCCGGCTGTTCGATGTGTTCGAGCAAAAGACCGAGCTGATGCGCTTGCTCGAGGTCAGCAGCCGCGCCGAGGGCGTGCGCATCTACATCGGCGGCGAAAGCCAGGTGGTGCCGTTCGCCGAGCTGTCGGTGGTGACGGCGCCGTACGAGGTCGACGGCCACGTGGTCGGCACGCTGGGCGTGATCGGGCCGACGCGCATGGCCTACGGGCGCATGATCCAGATCGTCGACATCACCGCGCGGCTGGTCGGCAACGCGCTGAGCCAGCGCTGATCGCGTCAGGCTCTCAGGGCAAAATCGCCGCCGTGGCCGATGCGGCCGCACCCAGGGCCGGTAGCTCAGTCGGTTAGAGCGCGCGACTCATAATCGCTCGGTCGCGGGTTCGAGCCCCGCCCGGCCTACCAGATTTGCGCAGCCTGCGCCCCCCGGCCACGCGCCCGGCGGCTCGCGGCCTGGCGGCCCGCCCGTCAGTGCCCCGGCGCGCCCGGGTTGCGGCCGTGACTGCCGTGCACATGCGCCGGCGCACGGCGCTTGGGCGGCGCCCCGTCGGCGGCCGGCGGCGTCGCGGACGCGACTTGCGCCGACAGACCGCCGAGGATGCCGCAATCGGCAGCGGCGCGCGGCGCCGCGCATTGTTCGCGCAACGCCTTCAACTGTCGCTCGAGCTGGCGCAGCTCGCGCACGCGCTCGGCGACGTGGCCGATGTGCTCGTCCAGCAGCGCGTTGACCTCGGCGCAGCCCTCCTGCGGCGAATCCTTGAAGTGAAGCAGCACGCGGATCTCGTCGAGCGTCATGTCCAGCGCGCGGGCACGGCGGATGAAGCCCAGCCGCTCGATGTGCTCGACACCATACATACGGTAGTTGCCGCCGCTGCGCGGTGCGGCCGGCATCAGCCCTTCGCGCTCGTAGTAGCGGATCGTCTGCACCGAGGTCTGGGTGCGTGTGGCCAATTCTCCGATCTTCATCTTGCTCGAGGCTCGCATCCATCGCCCGCAGGCCGGGCAGCGAACGCAGTATCGCCCGGGCGCGGCACCTGCTGGGGCGTCAGGGCCGGCGCGCGGCGGCGCCTCGGCGGGTCCGGGCGGCGTCGCCGGGCACCGCTTGACTCTGCAGTGGCTACAGGCTTTCCAATGCCGGCATCGAGCGATCGGGAGGACCACCGCCATGAGCCACGCCTGCTGCAGCCACGACCACGCGCCCGCCTCGCGCGCGACCAGCCCGCGCTACCGCCGCGTGCTGTGGCTGGCGCTGATCGTCAACGGCGCGATGTTCGTCGCCGAGCTGGCCGGCGGGCTGCGTGCCGGCTCGGTGTCGCTGCTGGCCGACGCGGTCGACTTCTTCGGCGACGCCGCCAACTACGGCATCTCGCTGCTGGTGCTGGGCATGGCCTTGAGCTGGCGCGCGCGTGCGGCCTGGCTCAAGGGCCTGACGATGGGGCTGTTCGGCGTGTTCGTGCTGGGCCGCGCAGCGTGGTCGGCCAGCACCGGGCAGGTGCCGCAGCCGCTGACGATGGGCACGATCGGCGCGGTGGCGCTGCTGGCCAACCTCGCGATGGCCGCGCTGCTGTATGCGTGGCGCGATGGCGACGCCAACATGCGCTCGGTGTGGCTGTGCACGCGCAACGACGCCATCGGCAACGTCGCGGTCATGCTGGCGGCACTCGGCGTGTTTGGCACGGCCAGCGCCTGGCCCGATCTGCTGGTCGCGGCCGTGATGGGCACGCTGGCGCTGCTGGCTGCAAGCTCGGTGATGCGCCAGGCCCAGGCCGAGTTGGGCCCGGTGGCGCAGCCCGGCTGAGCCGCGCCGCCACGGCGCGGGTCGGCTCAAGCGCGGCGCGCGCGCCGCGAACGCAGCACCGCGCTGGCCATGACCGCGATAAACGCGGCCAGCGCCAGCGCCGAGGCCAGTGCGGCCCAGCGTTTCAGCTCGAACTCAGCCAGCGCATCGCCGAGCAGCCGCAACGCCACCGACGCGTGCAGCAGCAGCAGCGGCGCGTAGAACGAGCGGTGGTACGGCAGCGCGACGCGCAGCACCGCCGGCAGGATGATCGGCGCGTGGCCGAACACCATCGAGAACACGAAGCCCAGCAGCAGCGCATGCAGTGCGGCGTCGTAGCTCCGCGCCCCCGGCTGCAGCCCGGTGGCGGCCAGCACCGCGCCGCCGACCGCCAGCCAGACGTAACCGGACAGCAAACACAGTGCGATGTAGCGCGTCAGCGTGCTTTGGCGCACGGTGCGCCGCGCGACATCGCAGCGCGCGAGCCACAGCGACAGGACCACCAGGCCGGCGCCGAAGCCGCGCGCCGCCGGTTGCGGTGCGAAGGGCGTGACCGCCAATGCCGCCAGCAGCGCCGCGACGATCAGCGCGAACACGCGCAGCGCGGCCGGCGACGGCGGCATCAGCCGCGACAGCTCGAGCCGCTCGCCAGCGATCGTCAGCACCAGAAAGCCCAGCCACCACGGCAGCACCTCGTGCAGCGCGAAGCCGCCGAGCCATAGCGCGGTGCCGGCCGGCCACAGCGCCGCAGCCAGCGCCAGCATCACGACGAAGTTCTCGCGCTGCTGCCGCAGCACCGACAGCGTGGCCAGGCCGAGCACGATGCCGGCGGCCAGGTAAAGCCATGCCGCCCAGTGGCCGGCGCCGTGCAGCACCAGCGCGG
>CALBTN010000016.1 GCA_937967345.1 uncultured Rubrivivax sp.
CAGCCGCCAGCGCGGGCCGAACAGCGCGCGCAGGCGCCGTCCGTCGAACTGGAACTTCTCGCCGCGCGCCGCGGTCTCGACCGCGATCTCGCCGCTGTCCAGGTCCAGCGTGCGCGCCACCAGTTCGTGGCGGGCCGCGCGCTCCAGGCTCTGATCGATCCAGTCCACCGCGCGCAACGGCTCCTGCACCAGCCGCAGGTTGCCGCCGCAGGGCAGGCCGAAGCGCGCGGCCTCTTCCTTGCTCACGCCGTAGCTGATCAACGACGGCTTGCCGACGCGCTCGCCGTGGCGCACGCGCTCGATCAGATCGTCCTCGACGCAGCCGCCGGAGACCGACCCCACCACCAGGCCGTCGCCGCGCAGGCACAGCAGCGCGCCGGGCGGGCGCGGCGCCGAGCCCCAGGTCTCGATCACCGTCACCAGCCACACCTTGTGGCCCTGCGCGAACCAGTCGCGCGCCTGGCTCAGAACCTGCAGATCCAGACTGTCCATGGCGCCCTCCAGCGGCAGCGCGCTACTCGCGCTTGAGTGTCAGATCTTGGCCGCTGCGCTTGCCGACCACCTCGCCCTTGTCGTTCAGCCACAGCTTGACGGTGGCGTTCTTGCAGCCCGGAATGACGTCGGCAAACTTCAGCGTCAGCTCCAACCGGTCCGCGCTGGCGAGGTCGTGCTGCAGCGGCACTTTGCGGCCCGCGCAGGGGTTCTGGCGCAGCGTGGTCGCGGTCTGCCAGCTGCCGCCGTCTGCGGTGATCTCCATCTCCCCGACGTAGCTACCGCGCCCGGTCTGCCACTCGAAGTTCCACTTGCCCAGAAAGGGCGC
The DNA here is from genome assembly GCA_937967345.1 of uncultured Rubrivivax sp. Taxonomy (GTDB): domain Bacteria; phylum Pseudomonadota; class Gammaproteobacteria; order Burkholderiales; family Burkholderiaceae_C; genus Rubrivivax. The sequence goes on from CALBTN010000016.1 coordinate 821, forward strand.
TGCGGCATCGGCCGCCACCATAGAGCATCCGGTGGCCAGAAGCACGCCACAGCACAGCTTGCGAAAAACCATCGTCACCTCCTAACGGGTCAACCAATACCACAGCAGCGCCGCCAGCACCGCGGCAATGCCCCACCACAGCGCGCGGTTGCCCTTGGGCACGTCCGCCGGCAGCGGCACCTGGCCGGTGTCGGCACCCGGCGGCGGCGGCGGCGCCAGCTGCGCTTCGAAGGCGCGGAAGAACTCGTCGGTGACCTTGGCCGCGGCGGCATCGATCAGCCGCGAGCCGACCTGCGCCATCTTGCCGCCGACCTGCGCCTTGGCGCTGTACTTCAGCCGGGTCGCGGCGGCGTCGCCCTCGCCTTCGGCGGCGAGCGTGACGTCGGCGCTGCCCTTGGCGAAGCCGGCGACGCCGCCCTGGCCGTCGAAGTTCAGCGTATAGCTGTTGGGGGCCTGGACGTTGGCCAGCTTCAGGTTGCCCTTGAAGCGCGCACTCACCGGGCCGACCTTGACCGCCACCACCGCGGCGAAGCCATCGTCGCCGCTGCGCTCCAGCGATTCGCAGCCGGTGATGCAGGCCTTGAGCACCTGCGGGTCGTTGAGTGCGGCCCAGGTCTTGTCCTGGGACACCGGTATCAGTCGTTCACCTTGCAGTTCCATGGCGTGTCAGTGCAGTAAGTGGCTGCCGGGGCGCTGCGGCACGCGCAGCGCGCGGCCCAGGTCGGCCAGGCTGGCCAGATTGTGGACGGGAAGGAAGCGGTCGACATGCGGCAGCAGCGCGCGCACGCCTGCCGCTCGGGGCTCGAACCCGTCGTAGCGCAGCAGCGGGTTCAGCCACACCACCTGGTGCGCCAGCCGCCGCAGCCGCGCGGCCGCCGCGCCGAGGTCGCCGTGCTCGTCGCGGTCCAGGCCGTCGGTCACCAGCAGCACCGCCGCGTTGGCGCCCAGCAGCCGGCGCGCCCAGCGCTGGTTGAACTCGTGCAGCGACGAGGCGATGCGGGTGCCGCCCTTCCAGTCGGCCACCGCCGCGTCGGCCAGCTGCAGCGCGACGTCGGGGTCGCGCTCGCGCAGGCAGCGCGTGATGTGGGTCAGCCGCGTGCCGAAGGTCAGCGTGTACACGCGCAAGGACCGGCGCATCAGCCCGTGCACGTAATGCAGCATCAGCCGCGAGTAGCGCTCCATCGAGCCCGAGATGTCCAGCAGCACCACCAGCGCCGGCAGCTCTTCGCGCGCCCGGGTGTACAGCGGCACCAGCAGATGCGGCTCGCGCGCCATGCGCTGCAGCGTCGCGCGCAGGTCGATGCGCGCGTCGCCGCGCGCGCTGTCGGCCGCGCGGTGGCGGCGGCGGCGCACCGGGTCGATCGGCAGCGGCAGCTGCTCGGCCAGCTTCTTCGCCCACTCGTACTCGGCGGTGGTCATGCTCTCGAAGTCGGCCTTTTGCAGCCGCTCGCGCTCGGAGAAGGTGAAGCGCGCTTCGAACTGCGCTTCGTCCTTGGCGGCCTCGGCCGGCTTGGGCGGCTCGGCCGCGCGCGGCACCGACAGCGCCTCGGCCAGCCGGTTGGCGCGCGGCGCTTGCGGCTTGTCGCCGCGGCCGCGGATCTTGGGCAGCAGCAGGTACATCATCTGCTCGAGCAGCTTGGGGTCGCGCCAGAAGGTATCGAAGGCGGCGTCGAACAGCGGCTGCTGCTCGTGGCGCTCGAGCATCACCGCGCTCAACGCGGCGTGCACGTCGTCGCGCCGGCGCAAGCCGACCAGCTCGCCCGCCGCCAGCGCCGCGAGCACGCGGTCCGGCCCGATCGCCATCCCGGCATCGCGCAGCACGCGGGCGAAGTGCACGATGTTGGCGGCGATCATCGCGGCACCTGCGGGTTGGTGCAATGCGCGCTGAGAGCAACAGCCTTCACCGCGCAGACGCAGAGTGCGCAGAGTCGCCGCAGAGGAATACCCGACGTCGTGACGCTGCGGACCTGTGCGCCCTCTGCGCCCTCTGCGCCCTCTGCGCCCTCTGCGCCCTCTGCGCCCTGTGCGCCCTGTGCGCCCTGTGCGCCTCTGGGTTGAATGAAATCGGTGCGCATCGGCTCAGTTGAGCAGCGCCTTGGCGCGCAGATCGTCCAGCAACTTGGCGGTGTCGCCGCTTTGCATCTTCACCAGGTCGTCCTGGTGCTTGAGCAGCACGCCCAATGTGTCCTGCACGCTGGCCGGGTCGAGCTGCAGCGTGTTCAGCGCCACCAGCGCGTTGGTCCAGTCGATGGTCTCGGCCACGCCGGGCGACTTGAACAGGTCCAGCGTGCGCATGCGCTGCACGAACTCGACCACCTGGCGGTACAGCCGCTCGGACGCACCGGGTGCCTTGAGGCGCACGATGTCGAGCTCGCGCTCGACGCTGGGGTAGCCGACCCAGTGGTACAGGCAGCGCCGGCGCAGCGCGTCGTGGATCTCGCGCGTGCGGTTGCTGGTGATCAGCGTGATCGGCGGCGCGGCCGCCACCACCGTGCCGTATTCGGGGATGGTCAGCTGGTTCTCGGCCAGCACTTCGAGCAAGAAGGCGTCGAAAGGCTCGTCGGCGCGGTCGAGCTCGTCGATCAGCAGCACCGGCGAGCGCGCCTGCGTCAGCGCCTGCAGCAGCGGGCGCTCGATCAGCATCTGGCGCGAATACAGGCTGTGCGTCAGGCGCTCGCGGTCGGTATCGTGCACCGCCTCGGCCAGCCGGATCTCGATCATCTGGCGCGCCACGTTCCACTCGTAGGCGGTCTGCGCCACGTCCAGGCCCTCATAGCACTGCACGCGCAGCAGTTGCGTATCCAGCGCACGCGCCAGCGACTTGGCCAGCTCGGTCTTGCCCACGCCCGGCGCGCCCTCGAGGAACAACGGCCGCTGCAGCTTCAGGCTCAGGAACAGCGCGGTCGCGAGCTGGCGGTCGCACACGTAGTGTTGCTGCGCCAGCAGCTCGATGACGGCATCGACGGATTCGGGCAGGGGCAGGCTCATGGCGATCGCGGATGCCGCGGCGAATCGGGATTCGGCATTGTCGCCCGATGCCCCGCTGTCATGACGGCAGCGCGCGCGGCCCCACTGCCCACAAAGGCAACGGGCCGGTCCCGCGAAGGAGCCGGCCCGAAGCGAGGCAAGGCCCGAGGCGCGCTACACGGTCTTCAGCGCGCCAGCACCTGGTCCACCGCGCGCGCGGCCATCACGCTGACCATCGCGGCGCGGTATTGCGCCGAGCCGTGCAGGTCGCTGTTCATGTCGTCGGCCGGCAGCTTGACCGCCTTGGCGGCGGCGGCGGTGAAGCTCTTGGCCAGCGCGGCTTCGAGCTCGGCGCAGCGGTACACGCTGCTCTTGGCGCCGGTGACCGCCACGCGCACGCCGAGCGCGGTCTGGGCGACGAACACCCCGACCAGCGCGAAGCGCGACGCCGGCTGCTTGAACTTGACGTAGGCCGCCTTGGCCGTGGCCGGGAAGCTGACCGCGACGATCAGCTCGCCGGGCTGCAGCGCGGTTTCGTACATGCCGGTGAAGAAGTCGTCGGCCTGGATGCTGCGCTGGTCGGTCTGGACCGTCGCGCCCAGGCCCAGCACCGCTGCCGGGTAGTCGGCGGCCGGGTCGGCGTTGGCGATCGAGCCGCCGAGGGTGCCGACGTTGCGCACCATCGCGTCGCCGATGCCGGCGGCCAGCTCGGCCAGCGCCGGGACGGCCTTTTGCACCTCGGGCGAACGCGCCACCGCCGAGTGCGGCGTCATCGCGCCGATCACCAGGTTGGCGCCATCGAGCCTGATGCCCTTCAGGTCGGCGATGGCGCCCAGGTCGACAAGCTTTTCGCTTTGCGACAGCCGCAGCTTCATCGCCTGGATCAGGGTCTGGCCGCCGGCCAGATAGCGCGCGTCGCCGCTCTTCACGGCCGCCGTGGCCGCCGCGCGGTCGGCCGGGCGCTGGTAGTCGAAGTTGTACATGTGTGCGTCTCCTCAGGCGATCTTGTTGGCCACGCGCCAGACCTTCTCTGCCGTGGCCGGCATCGCGATGTCCTTGACCCCCAGCGCGTCGGTCAGCGCGTTGATGAAGGCCGGCGGCGAGCCGATCGCGCCGGCCTCGCCGCAGCCCTTCACGCCCAGCGGGTTGTGGGTGCAAGGCGTGACGGTGTGGTCGACGGTGAAGCTGGGCAGGTCGTCGGCGCGCGGCATGGTGTAGTCCATGTAGCTGCCGTTGAGCAGCTGGCCGCTGCCGTCGTCGTAGACCGCGCCTTCGAGCATCGCCTGGCCCAGCCCCTGCGCGATGCCGCCGTGCACCTGGCCGGCGACGATCATCGGGTTGACGATGTTGCCGAAGTCGTCGACCGCGACGAACTTGTCCACCGTGGTGCGGCCGGTCTCGGGGTCGACCTCGACCTCGCACACGTAGCTGCCCGACGGGTAGGTGAAGTTGGTCGGGTCGTAGAAGGCGTTCTCGTTCAGCCCCGGCTCGAGCTTGTCCAGCGGGTAGTTGTGCGGCACGTAGGCGGTCAGCGCGATCGCGCCGAAGGGCTGCTTCTTGTCGGTGCCCTTGACCTTGAACTCGCCGTTCTCGAACTCGATGTCGGCGTCGGCCGCCTCCATCAGGTGCGCGGCGATCTTCTTGCCCTTGGCGATGATCTTGTCCACCGCCTTGACGATGGCGGTGCCGCCTACCGCCAGCGAGCGGCTGCCGTAGGTGCCCATGCCGAAGGGGATGCGGCCGGTGTCGCCATGCACGATGTCGACGTCCTCGACCGGAATGCCCAGACGCCCCGCCACCAGCTGGGCGAAGCTGGTTTCGTGCCCCTGGCCATGGCTGTGGCTGCCGGTGAAGACCGAAACCTTGCCGGTGGGGTGCACGCGCACCAGTGCGCTCTCGAACAGGCCGGCGCGGGCGCCCAGTTGCCCCGCCAGGTGCGAGGGCGCCAGGCCGCAGGCCTCGATGTAACAGCTGGTGCCGATGCCGCGCTTGAGGCCCCGGGCCTCGCTGACGGCCTTGCGCGCCGGGTAGCCGGCCAGGTCGGCCAGCTCCAGCACGCCGTTCAGCGTGGCGTCGTAATCGCCCACGTCATAGGTCAGCCCCACCGGCGTGGTGTAGGGGAACTGGCGGATGAAGTTGCGGCGGCGCAGTTCCACCGGGCTCAGCCCCAGTTCGCGCGCGGCCGTTTCCACCAGGCGTTCCACCACATAGGTGGCCTCGGGCCGGCCTGCTCCCCGGTAGGCGTCCACCGGCGCGGTGTGGGTGAAGACGGCCGTCACCTCGGCATGGATGGCGGGCGTGCGGTACTGGCCGGCCAGCAGCGTGGCGTAAAGGATGGTGGGCACGCAGGAGGCAAAGGTGCTCAGGTAGGCGCCCAGATTGGCCGTGGTGCGCACCCGCAACCCGGTGAAATTGCCTTGCGCATCAAGCGCCAGCTCGGCCTCGGTGACATGGTCGCGGCCATGGGCGTCGCTCAGGAAGCTCTCGCTGCGCTCGGCCGTCCACTTGACCGGCCGGCCGATCTGCCGGCTGGCGTGCACCAGCGCGGTTTCCTCGCTGTACAGGAAGATCTTGCTGCCGAAGCCGCCGCCGACGTCGGGTGCGATGACGCGCAGCTTGTGCTCC
>CALBTN010000017.1 GCA_937967345.1 uncultured Rubrivivax sp.
CCGAAGGCGCCGCTCTGGCTGACCAGGCTGATGCGGCCGGGCACCAGGCCGAAGCCGGCGGCGCTGGGCGTGAAGGTGCCGAGCAGGCGCCGCCGCACGTTGATCAGCCCCATGCAGTTGGGGCCGACCACGCGCATGCCCGTGCGCCGCGCCAGCGCCGTGATGCCGGCTTGCCATGCGACGCCCTGGCCGCCGGTTTCGGCGAAGCCCGAGCTGAGCACGACCGCGCCGCCCACGCCCTTGGCCGCGCAGTCCTCGAGCGCGGCCAGCACGCCGGGTGCCGGCACGGCCACGATGGCCAGGTCCACCGGCCCGGGCACCGCGCTGACGGTGGCGAATGCGGGCAGGCCCTGGATCTGCGCCGCCTTGGGGTTGATCGGGTACAAGGCGCCGTCGAAGCCGCTGGACTTGAGGAAGTCCAGCGGACGGCCGCCGATCTTGGTGGGGTCGGACGACGCGCCGTAGACGGCGATCGCGCGCGGTTCGAACAGCGGCGCGAGCGAGCCGCGGGAAGCGTTGGGCGCGGCCATGGCGTCAGTGGATCGACATGCCGCCGTCCACGCCGATCAGCTGCCCGGTGACGTAGCTCGCGCCTTCGCTGGCCAGGAACACCCACACCGGCGCGATCTCCTCCGGCTCGGCCCAGCGGCCGAGCGGGATGCGATCGAGTGTGCGCTGCTTGAAGCGCTCGTCGGTGCGGATGGTCTCGGTCATCGGCGTGGACGCACCCGGCGCCACGCAGTTGACGATGATGTTGTAGCGCGCCAGCTCGCGTGCCGCCGACTTGGTGAAGCCGATCAGGCCGGCCTTGGCCGAGCCGTAGTTGATCTGGCCGATGGTGCCCAGGATGCCGGCGGTGGAGATGGTGTTGATGATCCAGCCGCGCTGGCGCTCGATCATGCCGTCAACTACCGCCTGCAGGCAGTTGAAGCTGCCTGTGAGGTGCACGTCGATGACCTGCTGCCACTGGTGCGCCGTCATCTTGTGCAGCATCGCGGTACGCGTGATGCCGGCGTTGTTGACGAGCACGTCCACCGGGCCGAACTTCGCCACCACCGCCGCCACCATCGCGTCCACGGCGGCACGGTCGGCCACGTCGCACTTGAACGCCGCGGCCTGCCCGCCGGCGTCGCGGATCGACTGCGCCACCTGCTCGGCGGTCTCGAGGTTCCAGTCGACCACCGCGACCTTGGCGGCTTGCGCGCCGTAAGCGCGCGCGATGCCCGCGCCGATGCCCTGGCCAGCGCCCGTGACGATCGCGACCCTGTTTTCGAGAGCCCTTCCGCTGAACATCGATCGCTCCTTTGCCAAACGAGTGTTTGTTAGACTCAACGATGCCACAGGATGGAGGGCAGCGCCAGGGGCCGGCACCCGGGGTGGGGCAGAGTGCGCCGCGCGCTGAGGTCTTGCCGCAGGGGTGGCACCGCGTGGCGGCGACCCCGGCAAGCCCAAATCCGATTCCAGGACCTGAACCCGAGGCGAGAGTCCATGATCGATCTGACCGAACGGCTCGACGCACCGACCGAGGTGCAACGCATGCTGCGCGACGCTGCCGCCGCCTTCTTCGCCGCCGACGACCCGGGCCGTCGCCTGCGCGAATGGCGCGGCAAGCTGCCCGGGCACGACCGCGAGCGCTGGCAGCGCATGGCCGGCCTGGGCTGGCTCGGCCTGTGCCTGCCCGAGGCGCTGGGCGGCAGCGGGCTCGGCGCTGGCGAAGCGGTGGTGCTGCTGGAGCGCTGCGGCCGCGCACTCGCACCCGAGCCGTTGGTGGCCGGTGCGCTGCTGCCGGCCTGGGCGCTGCTGCACGGCGACTCGCAGGCGTTGCGCGAGCGATGGCTGCCGGCACTGGCGCGCGGCGAGGTGCAACTCGCGCTGGCGGCCGGAGCGCTGGGCGATGAGCTGGATGAAGACGATGGCGACGCTGCCGGAGTCCGCCGCAGCGTCGAAACCCCGCGAGCCGCTGCGCGCGGCGCGGGCTTTGCGCTCGACGGGCGCTGCCGCTTCGTGGCCGGCGGCGCGGGGGCCGACGCTTTCGTCGTGGCGGCGCAGGGTGCGCAGGGTGTGCTGCTGTTGCTGGTGGAGGCCAGCCAGAGCGGCCTGCAGACCAGCACGCAAGCCCGCGTGGACGGCGGGTTCTGGACGGAACTGCGGTTCGAGGGCGCCGAGGTCGCCGGCGCGCAGCTGATCGCCGGGCCGGCGCGCGCACCGGGCGTGCTGCAGCGCGCGCTCGACCTGGCGCGCATCGCCGAAGCCGCCGAGCTGCTGGGCGTGATGAGCCAGGCGCTCGAAACCAGCGTCGCCTACATCGCGATGCGCGAGCAGTTCGGTCGTGCCATCGGCAGCTTCCAGGCGCTGCAGCACCGCGCCGCAGACCTGCTGATCCAGGTCGAGCTCACGCGCTCGGTGGTGCTGCAGTCGGCCGCGGCAGCCGACACGCACGGCAGCGATGCGCGGCGGCTGGCCATCGCCGCCAGCCAGGCCAAGGCACGCGCCTCGGCGGCGGCGCTCGAGGTCACCAAGGGCTGCATCCAGCTGCATGGCGGCATCGGCTACACCGACGAATGCGACATCGGCCTGTACCTGAAGAAGGCGATGGTCGGCGCGGCCTGGCTCGGCAACGCGGCGCTGCACAGGCGCCGCTACAACGAACTGGCCGGCGACGGCGACGAAGCCTCGGCGCCCGAGCTGATCGCCGGCGGCGAGCACCCGATCCGCCGCGACGAGCTGCGCCGCTGGCTGGCCGAGAACTTCCCGCCCGCGTGGCGCTTTCCGGCCAGCCGCATGAGCCTGAAGGACACGCGCGCCTGGCACGACAAGCTCCACGAGAAGGGCTGGGTGGCGCCGAACTGGCCCAAGGCCTACGGCGGCATGGGGCTGTCGGGCTACGAGCAGGTGGCGCTGCAGTCGGAGTTCGACCGCCACGGCATCGTCATCGCGCCGAACATGGCGGTGATCATGCTCGGGCCGCTGATCATCCGCTACGGCACCGAGCAGCAGAAGCGCGAGGTGCTGCCGCGCATCCTGTCGGGCGAGGTGCGCTGGTGCCAGGGCTACTCCGAGCCCTCGGCAGGCTCCGACCTCGCCAGCCTGCGCACCGCCGCCGTGCTCGACGGCGACGAGTTCGTCGTCAACGGCCAGAAGATCTGGACCTCGTTCGCGCACGAGGCCGACTGGATCTTCATGCTCGTGCGCACCGACCCGAAAGCCAAGAAGCAGGAGGGCATCAGCTTCCTGCTGGCGGACATGCGCACACCCGGCATCACCGTCAAGCGCATCCGCAACCTGGGCGGCAACGCCGAGTTCTGCGAGACCTTCTTCGACAACGTTCGCGTGCCCAAGGCCAACCTCGTCGGCGGGCTGAACCAGGGCTGGACGATGGCCAAGTCCCTGCTGGGCAGCGAGCGCATCATGATCGGCAACCCGCGCGGCGCGCGCGCGCCGTTCGCGCGCCTGGCGGAGCTGGCGCGCGCCACCGGCCTGGACCGCGACGGTGCCTGGCGCGCCCGCCACCAGCAGCTGCGGCTGGACATCGACGATCTCGAGGCGATGTTCGTGCGCTGCGTCGAGGTGCTTCGCCGCGGGCACGAACTCGGCGCCGAAGTGTCGATGCTGAAGATCTGGATCACCGAGGCGCAGCAGCGGGTGGCCGACCTGATGCTCGAGACCGCGGGTGCCGCCGGCGTGAGCGACGAATCGATGGTGCTGCCGGGCGGCGCGCTGCATCCGGCGCACACGTTCTTCTCGGCGCGCCCGGCCAGCATCTACGGCGGCAGCAACGAGATCCAGCGCAACATCCTGGCCAAGGCGGTGCTCGAGTTGCCTGGTTGACACGGCGCGCACCGTACCCCTGCAGCACCTTTGAAGGACCCCATGACCCACCCTCCTGCGACCGGCTCCTGGACCGAGGGCCCGGGCCCCGACGTCATCTTCGCCCAGCACCTGGCGGCAGGCGAGTTCCGCATCCAGCGCTGCGCCGCCTGCGCGCGCCACGTCTTCTACCCGCGGCTGGCGTGCAGCCATTGCGGCAGCGTCGAGCTCGCGTGGCAGGCGCCGAGCGGGCGCGGCACCGTGTATGCGGTCAGCGTCGTCAACCGCAGCGCCGACAAGGGTGGCCCGTACAACGTGGTGCTGGTCGACCTGGCCGAGGGCCCGCGCATGATGGGGCGCGTGGACGGCATCGCGAACGACGCGGTGCGCATCGGCATGGCGGTGCGGGCGCGTGTCGGGCAGGGCGCCGGCGGCGAGCCCTGCGTGGTCTTCGACCCGCTCGACCCTGACGTTTCGACCGACCGCGAAGGGAGCGCACGATGAGCGGCAGCAGCCTGCGCGGCCGCGCCGCGATCGTCGGCGCGGCGCTGGCGGGCCTGGGCGAGGCACCGGGCCGCAGCTCGGAAGACATCGCCATCGAGGCCAGCGTCAAGGCGCTGGCCGAGGCGGGCCTGACCACGCGGCATGTCGATGCGGTGTTCGGCTCGCTGCCGGGCAACGCCAACCCGCTATCGGCGTTGCTGATCGCCGAGATGCTGGGCATCCAGCCCAGGTTCACCGACAACAACCGCACCGGCGGCTCCACCTTCTTGTCGTACACGCTGATGGCGGCGATGGCGCTGAAGGAAGGCCTGTGCGAAACGGCGTTGATCTTCTACGGCAGCAACCAGCGCACCGCCAGCGGCAAGCTGGTGTCGTCGGTCAAGCCCTTCGCCTACGAGGCGCCGTACGCGCCGATCTTTCCGGCTACGTCGTACGCGCTGGCGGCCTCGCGCCACATGCACGAGTACGGCACCACGCGCGAGCAGCTCGCCGCGGTGGCGGTGGCGGCGCGCGCCTGGGCCAACCTGAATCCGCAAGCCTTCATGCGCGGCCCGCTCGGCGTGGCCGACGTGCTGGCCTCGCGCATGGTGTCGAGCCCGCTGACGGTGCGCGACTGCTGCCTCGTCACCGACGGTGGCGCGGCCATCGTCATGACGCGCGCCGACCGCGCACGCCACCTGCCGAAGAAGCCGGTGTACCTGCTCGGCGCGGCGGCGGCCACCACGCACATGAACATCGTGGCGATGGCCGACCTCACGCGCACCGCGGCCATCGACTCCGGGCAGCGCGCGCTGGCGATGGCCGGCGTGGCGCCGCGCGACATCGACGTGGTGCAGCTCTACGACGCCTTCACCATCAACACAATCCTGTTCCTCGAAGACCTGGGCTTCTGCGCCAAGGGCGAGGGCGGGGCGTTTGTCGCCAGCGGTGCCATCGCCCCCGGCGGCGCGCTCCCGGTGAATACCAACGGCGGCGGGCTGTCGTGTGTGCATCCGGGCATGTACGGCATGTTCACGCTGGTCGAGGCCGCGCAGCAGCTGCGCGGTGAAGCCGGCGAGCGGCAGGTGGCGGGTGCCGAGCTGGCGCTGTGCCACGGCAACGGCGGCGTGCTGTCCAGCCAGATCACCAACGTGCTCGGCACCGAGGCCACGCTGTGAGTTCTGCGGTGCACGACATCCGGCCCGAGGCGTTCTACCCCGGCCTGCAGATCGAGCATGTCACGGCGGCCGGCGTGAAGGCGTTGCGGGTGGGCAGCGGGCCGACGCTGTTGCTGCTGCACGGCGGCACCGGATCGTGGACGCATTGGGTGCGCAACATCGAGCCGCTGTCGCGCCGCTTCAGCCTGGTCATCCCCGACCTGCCGGGCATGGGCGAATCGATCGACGTGCCGCGCGACACCGATCTCGACGGCTACGGCGCCTTCATCGTGGCGGCCATCGATGCCGGCCTCGTGCCGCCCGGCCTGCGCTTCGCCGTCGCCGGCTTCTCGTGGGGCGGGGTGGTGACTGCCTGGCTGGCGGCGCGCCTGCCTGAGCGGGTGTTCGCGGCCTGCCTGCTGGCCCCGGGCGGCTTTCCGCCGGAGGGTTGGCATCGGCCGCCGCTGAAGCCCGTGCCGCCAGGGGCGAGCGACGCCGAGACCGACGCCATCCACCGTGCCAACCTCGAGATGATGATGATCGCCGACCCGCGGCGCATCGACGACCTGGCCGTGGCCATGCAGCGGCGCAACCACGGCATGACGCGATTCAAGTCGCGCTTCCTGGGCTATCGCGACACGCTGGGCCCGAGCCTGCGAATGCTCAGAGGCCCGGTGCTGGCGGTGCTGCCGGCGCTCGACCCGCTGCCGCGCCCGGATGTCGCGGCGCGCGCCGAGTACCTGCGCCGCTGCGCGCCACACATCGTGTGCCGGGTCGTCCCCGATGCGAGTCACTGGGTGGCGTTCGAGGCGCCCGACGAGGTCAACCGTCTGGTCGCGGGATTCGTGCACCGCAACGCACCCGCCGCCGAACATCGACGACTTTCAGCCCCGCCGGGAGCGTGACCATGACCATCCAGGAAGGTGAACTGCTCTGGACCCCGCGCGAGGCTTTCGCAAAGTCGTCGCAGCTCGCGTCGTTCATGGACTGGCTGCGCGTGCACCGCCAGCTGGACTTCACCGACTACGCTGCGCTGTGGCAATGGTCGGTGGACTGCCTGGAGGACTTCTGGGCCGCGGTGTGGGAGTACTTCGAGATCGAGTCCTCCACGCCGTACGAGTACGTTCTGAAGGAGCGCACGATGCCCGGCGCGGCGTGGTTCCCCGGTGCGCGGGTGAACTTCGCGAAGCACATGCTGCGCAAGGGCCAGCATGGGCGGCCGGCCATCCATCATCGCAGCGAGATCCGGCCATCGGCCACGCTGAACTGGGAGGACCTGCGCGACCAGGTGGCCACGCTCGCCGAGGCGATGCGCCGCATGGGCATCCGCCCCGGCGACCGTGTGGTGTCGACCTTGCCGAACACGCCCGAAGCCGTGATCGCCCTGCTGGCCACCACGGCCATCGGTGCCGTCTGGTCGGCCTGCTCGCCCGACTTCGGCGCGCGCAGCATCCTCGACCGCTTCCAGCAGATCGAACCGCGGTTGCTGTTCGCGGTGGACGGTTATCGCTTCGGCGGCAAAGACTTCGACCGCCGCACCGAACTCGCGCGGCTCGTCGAAGGCCTGCCCACGCTCGAGCACCTGGTGTTCGTGCCCGACCTCGACCCGACCGCGCCGCGGCCGACGCCGCGTCCTGAGCTGGCTGTGCGCCTGTGGTCGGAGGTCATGGCCGAGCAGCCGGTGCGCTACGAGGACTTCCGCTACGAGGACGTGGAGTTCTCGCACCCGCTGTGGATCCTGTACTCCTCGGGCACCACCGGGCTGCCCAAGGCCATCACGCACGGCCACGGCGGCATGACGCTGGAGACGCACAAGGTCATCGCCTTTCACGCCAATCAGACACCGGATTCGTGCCTGTTTTTCTACACGACCACCGGCTGGATGATGTTCAACTTCATGGTCATGGGCCTGTGCAGTGGCGGGCGCATCGTGCTGTACGACGGCAACCCGCTGGCGCCCGATGTCGAGCGGCTGTGGCAGCTGGCAGCCGAGCACCACGTCACGATGTTCGGCGCCAGCCCGACCTTCGTGCAGATGATGATCAAGGCCGGCGTGCGGCCGGCGCAGAAGCACGACTTGTCGGCGCTGGAGGGTGTGTTGCTGGGCGGCTCGCCGGCCACGCCCGAGGCCTTCGCGTGGTTCTACCGCGAGGTCAAGCGCGACCTGTGGGTCACCTCGCAAAGCGGCGGCACCGACGTCTGCTCGGCCTTCGTCGGCGCCTCGCCCACGCTGCCGGTGTACGCCGGCGAGATCCAGACGCGGCTGCTGGGCGTGGATGCACACGCGCTGAGCGACGAGGGAGAACCGCTGACCGACGGCGTGGGCGAGCTCGTGATCCGCAAGCCCATGCCCTCGATGCCCCTGTACTTCTGGGGTGACGCCGACAACCGGCGCTACCACGACAGCTACTTCGACGTCTATCCCGGCCAGTGGCGCCACGGCGACTTCTTCAAGGTCAACCGACGCGGCGGCTGCTACATCTACGGCCGTTCCGACTCCACACTCAACCGCGCCGGCGTGCGCATCGGCACGGCCGAGATCTACCGCATCGTCGAGAACGTCGAGGGCGTGCAGGACAGCCTGGTGCTCAACCTCGACCTGCCCGGCGGCAGATTCTTCATGCCGATGTTCGTGGTATCCAAGCCGGGCTTCACGCTCGACGAGGCGATGCAGTCGCGCATCACGCAGGCGTTGCGCACGCAGGGCTCGCCGCGCCACGTGCCCGACCGTTACGTGGCCATCGCCGCCGTGCCCTACACGCTCACCGGCAAGAAGCTCGAAGTGCCGGTGCGCAAGATCCTGCTGGGCGCGGCGCCCGAGAAGGTGGCCAGCCGCGACGCGATGATGAACCCGGCGTCGCTGCAGTTCTTCGTGGACTTCGCGGGCGAGGTG
>CALBTN010000018.1 GCA_937967345.1 uncultured Rubrivivax sp.
CGCCCAGCACGATGTCGGCCGCTTCCTTGGCGGCCTCGGTGCCCTTGCGGCCCATCGCCACGCCGACGTCGGCGCGCTTCAGCGCCGGCGCGTCGTTGACGCCGTCGCCGGTCATCGCCACCACTTGATCGCCGCGCTGCAGCGCCTGCACCAGCCGCAGCTTGTGCTCGGGGCTGGCGCGGGCGAAGACGTCGACCTCGCGGGCCACCCGCTGCAGCGCGGCGTCGTCGAGCAGCTCGATCTCGGCGCCGGTCAGCGCCGGCTTGCCCACGCCGATCGCCAGCTGCGCGCCGATCGCCTTGGCCGTCTCGGCGTGGTCGCCGGTGATCATCTTCACGCGGATGCCGGCGGCGTGGCAGTCGGCCACCGCGCGCACCGCCTCGGCGCGCGGCGGATCGGCGATGCCCAGCAGCGCCAGCATGGTGTAGCCGTGTTCGACGTCGCTGAACGCCAGCGCCGCGCCTTCAGGGGCGGCGCGACGGCACGCCAGGCCGAGCAGGCGCAGTCCGCGCGCCGCAATGTCGGTGGCGCTGCGCCGCCAGGTGTCGACGCCGATCGGCCGCTCGCCGCCGGGGCCGAGCTCGGTGCTGCAGATGTCGAACATCTGCTCGGGCGCGCCCTTGACGAAGATCCACGGCTGGCCGTCGCCGTCGTGGTGGGCACTGGCCATGAAGCGGTGCTTCGACTCGAAGGGAATCGAGTCGAAGCGCGGCCAGGCCGCCTCGGCCGGCGCCTGCACCAGCCCGGCCTTGTGGCCCAGCACCAGCAGCGCGCCTTCGGTCGGATCGCCGACCACCGCCCACTGCCCGTTGTCCTCGGCCAGCCGCGCGTCGTTGCACAGTACGCCGGCGCGCAAAGCCAGCGCCAGCGCCGGGTGGCGCCCGGCATCGACCACGCGCCCGCCGCAGTTGAACTCGCCGTGCGGCGCATAACCCGCGCCCGTCACCGCCACGTCCAACCCGGCGCAGACCACGCGCTGCACCGTCATCTCGTTGCGCGTGAGCGTGCCGGTCTTGTCCGAACAGATCACCGTCACCGAGCCCAGCGCCTCCACCGCGGGCAGGTGGCGCACGATCGCCTGGCGCTGCGCCATGCGCTGCACCCCCAGCGCCAGCGTGATGGTCATGATCGCCGGCAGGCCTTCGGGAATCACCGCGGCGGCCAGCGCCACCGCCATCATGAACATGTCGGACGCGGCGTGGCCGCGCAGCATCACGCCGACCGCGAAGGTCGCCGCACAGGCCGCCAGGATCACGAACGCGAGCCAGCGGCCGAAGCGGTCGATCTGGCGCAGCAGCGGTGTCTTTTCGGCGCTGACGCCGGCCAGCAGCCGCTCGATGCGGCCGATCTCGGTGTCGCTGGCGGTGGCCACCACCACGCCGCTGGCCTGACCGTAGGCCACCAGCGTGCCGGCGTAGGCCATGCCAGTTCGCTCGGCCAGCGGCGCCTGTGGATCGACCGCGGCCGTGTCCTTGGCCACCGGTTGCGACTCGCCGGTCAGCGTCGACTCGTCGACGCGCAGCTCCTTGACCTGGAGCAGGCGCAGGTCGGCACCGATCCGGTCGCCCGAGGCCAGCAGCACGACGTCGCCCGGTACCAGCTCGGCGGCGTCGATCTCGATGCGCTCGGCGCCGCGCAGCACCGTGGCGCGCGGCGCGAGCAGCGAGCGGATCGCGTTCAGCGCCGATTCGGCGCGCCCCTCCTGGACGAAGCCGATCAGCGCATTGACCAGCACCGCGGCGAGCAGCACCGCGCTGTCGACCCAGTGGCCGAGCGCGGCAGTGATCACCGTCGCGCCCAGCATCAGGTACAGCAGCAGGTTGTGGAACTGCGCCAGCAGCCGCAGCAGCGCCGGGCGGCGCGGCGGCGCACGCAGCCGGTTCGCGCCGTAACGGGCCAGCCGCTCGCGTGCGGCATCGGCATCGAGCCCGCCGGCGCCGGCCGCCAGCTGGCGCAGCACCGCATCGTGCGGCAACGCGTGCCACGGCGGCGTCGCGCCGGACGCGGCGCTTGTCTCGGACGCGGGCGGCATCGGCGTGTCAGGCCGCGCCGGCGGCATCGCCTTGCTGCACCGAGATCAGCACATCGGCGCTGCACTCGGCCAGCACAGTGCGCGTCGTGCTGCCCAGCAGCAGTTCGTCGAGCGCGTGGCGCCCCTGGCGGCCGATGACGATCAGATCGCAGTCGCGCGCCTGCTCTTCCTCGACGATCACCTTCCACGGATCGGCGCCCTGCGGCGCCGCCAGCTCCAAGCGCTGCGCCGGCAGCGCGCAGCGCTCGGCCAGCGCATGCAGCTGCTGCCGCGCCTCGGTGCGCGCGGCCTCGCGGTAGTGCGTCAGCACGCCCTCGCTGACGCCGGCCAACTGCATGCGGCCCAGGAAGGGCACGGTCACCGCGTGCATCAGCACCAGCGTGGCCTGCGGCGCGATGCGCGCGGCCAGGCGCAGCGCGTCCAGGCTCGACGGCGAGAAGTCCACCGGCACCAGCACGCGCCGGTACGGCTCATGGGCCAGCTGCCGCACCATCAGCACCGGCTGGTGCGAGCGCCGCGCGATGCGCTCGGCGGTCGAGCCGATCATGCCGGCGCGCACGAAGCCCGCGCCGCGCGTGCCGGTGACGACCAGCCTGGCAGCCAGTGCATCGGCCAGCTGCACCACCCGCTGCACCGCATGGCCTTGCAGCAGCTGCGCGTCGACCTGCAGCGCATGGCGCTGGCGGAACTCGTCGGCCAGCAGTTGCAGCCGGGTGCGGGCATCGTCCTCGAGCGCCTGCGTCGCGCCGCCGTCGCCCGCCCAGCGGCGCAAGGTGTCGATGAAATCGGCCGTCAGCACATGCGCCAGAGCCAAGGTGGCGCCGTGATCGTGAGCAATGCGCGCGGCACGGTCGACCGCGTGGCGCGAGCCGGCCGACAAGTCGGTGGCGGCGACGATGGTGGTTCCCAGCGTGGTCATCGCGGCTTGCTCAATGGCGGTACGGCTGTGCACAGGGCCGGCCAAGCGAGGCCCGGCGCAACCAGGCGCGGCATCGAACGGTGGTCTGGCACGAACCAACGCAGGTCGCCCAACGCCTGGCCGACCGCCCGCCTACCGGGGGCGGCCGCACCGATGCTAACCGCAGCCGTGCGCCGGGCCGCGCCGCGCGCATCAAGACAAGCAGTAGGCGACAACGCGATGGAACAGGTCGTGGCCCAGCGCCCACGCCGACGCGCCGGCCAGCGTCGCGCCGGCCAGGCGCACCGCCCAGGCGCTGGCCTGCAGCGCGCCAGCGCCGGCGCCGCCGGCCAGACGCGCAAACAACCAGGGCGCCAAGCCCAGCCCCGCGGCGCTGCTGGCCGCGAACACGGCCATCGCCAGCGCGCCGCCCCAGGCCGAATTGGCCAACGCGGCCATGAGCAGCGCCGACTGCAACAGGCCGCAGGGCCAGGCCACCCACAGCAGCCCCGCCGCCGACGCGCGCGCCGGCCCGTGCATGCGCTGCCAGCCGCCTTGGCCGCCTTGCTGCGGCGCCAGCTGGCGCGTGCCGCGCCCCAGGTTCTCCAGCCAGCCCGGCTGACGGCCCTGCCACAGCAACCACAAGCCCAAGCCAAGCGCGGCGCAGTGCAGCAAGGTCCACAGCGGCCGCAGCACCGGCGACAGCTGCCCAAGCTGCGCCAGCGCGCCCACGCTGGACGCCGCGACCGCGCCGGCAGCCGTATAACCCGCGACGCGCCCCAGATGGAACAACCATGGCGCGGCCCGCGGCGCGTGGGCGCGACAGCCGTGCAGCAGTGCCGCGCTGGCCGGCCCGCACATCGCCGCGCAATGCGGCGCCCCGGCCACGCCCAGCATCAGCGCGCCGACGATCAGTGCCAGATCCATCGCCCGCCTACGACGGCCGCAGCGGTGCCGCGCCTTGCGGGCGGCCGCACAGCAGCAGCGCCAGCGCGGCGGCGAACGCGCTCACCGCCCAGAACAGCAAGAACGCGAGCGTGTACACCGCGTTCGGTGCCAGGTTCAGCGTCTCGCCGCCGAACCAGCGCAACTCGCGCGGATCGACCAGCGCGAACACGATCAGCTCCAGCACCGAGGCCGCCAGGAACGCCGCCCACAGCACACCGAACAAGCGTTGACGCGGCGGCTGCAGGTTCATCGCGCGATGCGCCCGGGCGGCTCAGTGTTTGGGCGTGGCGGCATGGTTGCGCCCTTGCATCGCCGGCAGCTTGGCAGCGTCCTGCGACTTCATCTGCTGCACCGGCGGGCGCGTCAGCACGTCTTCAGCGCCGTCGGCGGCGATCGCCGCGGTGATCAGCGCGGCGACCACCACGACCATCGGCCCGCCGATCACCAGCCAGACCATGCCCACCCGCCACCAGGGCTGGGCCGGATCGTTGCCGTCGGGGGTGGCTGGCTTGTCGGTTGGCTTCATCGTCGGATGGGGGGCAAGAGGCTTCAGCGCGGCAGCACGAAGGTGGATGCCTCGATGCTGCGCGCCGACGGCGTGTCGGCGTTCGGCTCCAGGCGCTGCACCTCGAACTCGATCGGATGCGCGCCCGCACCCTTGTCAGCGGCGGTCTCGGGCGGCACGCGCAGCGCCACCGTGATCCAGCGCGCCTCGGCCGGGTCCAACTCCACGCTGCTGGCACCCGCGATGTGGATGCCGGGCAAGCCGCGCACGGCCAGCCGATAGCGCTGCGGCGACTCGGTGGCGTTCATGATCTGCAGCCGGTAGATATTCTCGATCTGGCCGTCGTCGACCAGCCGCGCCAGCGAGGCGCGGTCGCGCACGATGTCGACCCGGAACGGGCTGCGCAGCGCCATGCTCGCCGCCAGCGCACCCACCAGCAGCAACAGGATCGCCGAGTACACCAGCACCCGCGGCCTGAACACGCGCTGCAGCCGCTGCCTGGGCGTCAGGTGCAGCGCCATCGCGTTTTGCGTGTCGTAGCGGATCAGGCCGCGCGGGTAGCCCATCTTGTCCATCACGCCGTTGCACACGTCGATGCACGCGGTGCAGCCGATGCACTCGTACTGCAGGCCCTGGCGAATGTCGATGCCGGTCGGGCACACCTGCACGCACAGCGTGCAGTCGATGCAATCGCCCTTGCCGATGGCCTTGCGGTCGGCCTTGCGCGAGCGCGCGCCGCGCGGCTCGCCGCGCTCGGGGTCGTAGCTGATGATCAGCGTGTCCTTGTCGAACATCACGCCTTGGAAGCGCGCGTACGGGCACATGTACTTGCACACCTGCTCGCGCAGGAAGCCGGCGTTGCCATAGGTGGCCAGGCCGTAGAACAGCACCCAGAAGGTTTCCCAGGGCCCGAGCCCGAACTGCATGACCAGTTGCGCCAGCGTGCGGATCGGCGTGAAGTAGCCAACAAAGGTGAAGCCGGTCCACAGCGCGATCGCGACCCATATCGTCTGCTTGGCCGCGGCGCGCCAGCTGCGGTCCAGGCTCCACGGCCCGGCATCGCGCTTCATGCGCGCGACCCGGTCGCCCTGGATCTTGCGCTCGACCCACATGAAGATCTCGGTGTAGACCGTCTGCGGGCAGGCAAAACCGCACCACAGCCGCCCTGCCACCGCGGTGAACAGGAACAGCGAGTACGCCGAGATGATCAGCAGCGCGGTCAGGTAGATGAAGTCCTGCGGGTACAGGACCATGCCGAACAGGTAGAAGCGCCGTGCGCCCAGGTCGAACAGCACCGCCTGGCGCTCGTTCCACTGCAGCCACGGCAGGCCGTAGAACACCAGCTGCGTGGCCCACACGAAAGCCCAGCGCCAGCCGGCAAACCAGCCGCTGACGGCGCGCGCGTAGATCTTCTTTTGCTTGACGTACAGCGAGATGACCGAGGTGGCCGCGTCCTCGCTGGCGTCGCCGCCCGCCGCGCCACCGGCGGTGCCGGTGTCGGCTGCGGCGGCGGCCGGTTTCATCGCCCGCGTCTACTTGGCCGCGACCGCGGCGGTCTGCGACAAGCTCCAGACATAGGCCGCGAGCACGTGGATCTGCTCGGCGCTGAGGCGCTCGCCGAAGGCCGGCATGATGTTGGTCTTGCCGTTGTTGATCATCGACACGATCGCCGCCTCGCCCCAGCCGTGCAGCCAGACCTTGTCGGTCAGGTTCGGCGCCCCCAGCGCCACCATGCCCTTGCCGTCGGGGCCGTGGCAGGCGGCGCAGACCGCGAACTTCGGTTTGCCCAGCTGCGCGGCGGCGCTGTTGTGCGGGCTGCCCGACAGGCTGAGCACGTAGTGCGCGACGTTGCGCACGTCCTGCGCGGTGCCCACCGCCTCGGCCATCGGCGGCATCACCCCGGTGCGCCCGTTGGTGATGGTCTCGACGATGTTCTCGAGCGAGCCGCCGTGGAGCCAGTCGCCGTCGGTCAGGTTGGGAAAGCCCTTGCTGCCGCGGGCGTCGGAGCCGTGACACTGCGCGCAGTTGTTGCCGAACAGCCGCTCGCCGATGCCCATCGCCGCACTGTCCTTGGACAGCTCCTCGGCCGACTTGCCGGCGAACTTGGCGAAGATCTGCGCGATCTGCTCCTGCGCGCGCTGCTGCTCGTTCTTGTACTGGCCGACGCTGGTCCAGCCGAGCGTGCCGGCGAACTTGCCCAACCCCGGGTACAGCGCCAGGTAGATGGCGCCGAACACCACGGTGATGATGAACAGCCACAGCCACCAGCGCGGCAGCGGGTTGTTCAGCTCGCGCAGGTCCACGTCCCAGACGTGGCCGGTGGTGTTGTCGTCGGCCATCACCTTGCGCTGGCTGGCCACGAACAGCAGCCACAGACACCACAGCAGGCCGATCACCGTGGTGGCGGCGACGAAGATCGACCAGCCCCCATGCACGAAATCGCTCATCGTTGTTCTCCGCGGGCCTCGATGCCCGCATCGTCGTCGGCAAACGGCAGCCGGGCCGCCTCGTCGAAGGCTGCGCGGCGCCTCGAGCTCCAGCTCCAGACCCAGATGCCCAGAAACAGCGCCAGACCGGCCACCATCACCAGCACGCGCAGATCGTTCACGTCCATCGTCGCACCCGCCGTCACTTGACCAGCGTGCCAATGCCTTGCAGGTAGGCGATCACCGCCTCGAGCTCGGTCTTGCCCTTGACCGCCTCGGCCGCACCGGCGATGTCCTCGTCGCTGTACGGCACGCCCAGCGTGCGCAGCGCCTTCATCCGCGGCTCCATCTGCGCCGGGTCCACGCTGGCCTTTTCCAGCCACGGGTAGGCCGGCATGTTCGACTCGGGCACCAGGTCGCGCGGGTTGATCAGGTGCAGCCGATGCCATTCGTCGCTGTACTTGCCGCCCACGCGCCACAGGTCGGGGCCGGTGCGCTTGCTGCCCCACTGGAACGGGTGGTCGTAGACGTACTCGCCGGCCAGCGAGAACGCGCCGTAGCGCAGCGTCTCGGACCGGAACGGCCGCACCATCTGCGAGTGGCAGTTGTAGCAACCCTCGCGGATGTACACGTCGCGCCCGGCCAGTTGCAGCGCGGTGTACGGCTTCAGGCCCGGCACCGGCTGCGTGGTCGACTTCTGGAAGAACAGCGGCACGATCTCGACGATCCCGCCCACGGCCAGCGTGATCAGGATCAGCACGATCATCAAGAAGTTGTTGGTCTCGATCTTCTCGTGGCCGCTGGGTGCGGTGTTTTGCGCCATGGCAGGCAGTCCTTTGAGCTGATTCGTTCAGGCGTGCGCGGTGGCCACCGGCGGCACCGGCGCGATCACGACCTTGCCGGCGCGCATCGTCATCACCGTGTTCCAGCCCATCAGCACCATGCCGCTGAGGTACAGCAGCCCGCCGAGCCAGCGGATCACGTAGAACGGATAGGTGGCCTTGACGCTTTCGACGAAGGTGTAGACCAGCGTGCCGTCCGGGTTGATCGCGCGCCACATCAGGCCTTGCATCACGCCGGCGATCCACATCGCGGCGATGTAAAGCACGACGCCGATGGTGGCGATCCAGAAGTGCAGCTCGATCGCACGCGGGCTGTACATCTGCTTGCGCCCGAACAGCCGCGGGATCAGGTAGTACATCGAGCCCATCGTGATGAAGCCGACCCAGCCCAGCGCGCCGCTGTGCACGTGGCCGACGGTCCAGTCGGTGTAGTGCGACAGCGCGTTGACGGTCTTGATCGACATCATCGGGCCTTCGAAGGTCGACATGCCGTAAAACGACAGCGAGACGATCAGGAACTTCAGGATCGGGTCGTCGCGCAGCTTGTACCAAGCGCCGCTGAGCGTCATGATGCCGTTCATCATGCCGCCCCAACTGGGCGCCAGCAGCACCAGGCTGAAGACCATGCCCACCGACTGCGCCCAGTCGGGCAGCGCGGTGTAGTGCAGGTGGTGCGGGCCGGCCCACATG
>CALBTN010000019.1 GCA_937967345.1 uncultured Rubrivivax sp.
GTTGGTCAGAGCAGAGGACTCATAATCCTTTGGTCGAGTGTTCAAGTCACTCACGCCCTACCAAAGAGTTGCCAACTACGTGTTACAATAGTGGCTTAGCGGCTGTAGCTCAGCTGGATAGAGTACTTGGCTACGAACCAAGGGGTCGTGGGTTCGATTCCTGCCAGCCGCGCCAAACAAGCCAACGGGTCAGCCCTCACGAGGGGTTGGCCCGTTGTGCTTTTCAGCGCCTACACTTGCGCAAGGAGGTCGTCATGTCGGGTGCTTCGTCGGCCAACCTGGCTGAACTGATTCTGGAACACATCGCGGAGGCGGTGATCTACGCCGATCGCGCCGGCCTCATCCAGCGCTGGAACAGCGGCGCCAGCGCCGTGTTCGGCTTTGCGGCCGGCGAGGCGCTCGGGCGCAACCTCGATCTGATCATCCCCGAGCGGCTGCGTGCCGCGCACTGGCGCGGTTACGACGCGGCCATGGCCAGCGGCAGCTTGCGTTTGGAAGGGCGCCCGACGCTGACGCGCGGGCTGCACAAGTCAGGCTCGACGCTGTACGTGGAGATGAGTTTTTCGCTGGTGCGCGATGTGGCCGGCCAGGTGCTGGGCTCGGTCGCGGTGGCGCGTGATGTCACCGAGCGCGTGATGCGCGAGAAGGCCGCGCGCGACGCGCAGGCCTGACCCGGCGGGGCGATCCCGCGCTGGTTCCGGGCGACAACGCGCACGCGGCCGACCCGGCCGGGTCAATACGAACCCGATCCCTTGGGCGCCACAGGCGCGGCGCGCATCGCACTGATGATCTGCTGCGCGCCCGCTGCCATCAGCCGCGCGTCGGAGCTGACCGTGGTCAGGCTGAAGCCCTTGGCGATACGCGCCAGCGCCACATCGGGGCGGCCGCAGTGGATGCCGGCCTTTACGCCATGCGCCTTGGCGCGGTCGAGGATGTGGTCGATGGCCTGCGCCGCCTTCGGGTCGACGTCGTCGAAGGTGGGCGTGCAGCCCAGCGCCAGCGACAGGTCCGACGGGCCGATGTAGATCGCGTCCAGCCCTTCGACCGACAGGATCGCGTCCAGGTTGTCCAGCGCCTGCGCGGTTTCGATCATCGCGAACACGACGATGGTGTCGTTGGCGTGCTTCGGGTAGTCGGCGCCGCCGTACAGCAGCGCGCGCACCGGGCCGAAGCTGCGTGTGCCGCGAGGCGCGTAGTGGGTCCAGGCGACCAGCTTCTGCGCGTCTTCCGGCGTGTTGACCATCGGGCAGATCACGCCGTAGGCGCCGGCGTCCAGCGTCTTCATCAGGATGCCGGGTTCGAGCCACGGCACGCGCACCAGCGGCACGGTGGGCGTGGTCGAGATCGCCTGCAGCATGCCGACCATCGCCTGGTAGTCGACCACGCCGTGCTGCAGGTCGATGGTCAGCGTGTCCCAGCCCTGGTGGGCCATGGTCTCGGCCGAGAAGCTGTTGGCGATGGCCAGCCAGCCGTTGACGGCGGCCTGGCCACCCTGCCACAGCGTGCGCAGGCGGTTCTCTCGCATTTGCAGGTTCTCCTGTGAATCAGCGGACCATGCACGGCCGCTTCGGGTCGAACTTCCAGTTCGGGATCAGCGACTGCATCGCCACCGCGTCGTCGCGCGCTCCCAGGCCGTGTTTCTTGTAGAGCTGGTGCGCCTTGTCGACTTCCGCCATGTCGAGCTCGATGCCCAGGCCGGGGCGCTGCGGCACGCGCACGTGGCCGTCGACGATGCGCAGCGGCTCTTTCGTCAGGCGCTGGCCGTCCTGCCAGATCCAGTGCGTGTCGATCGCCGTCACCTTGCCCGGCGCCGCCGCGCCGACGTGCGTGAACATCGCCAGCGAGACGTCGAAGTGGTTGTTGGAGTGCGAACCCCAGGTCAGGCCCCAGTCGCGGCAGGTCTGCGCCACGCGCACCGAGCCGGCCAGGGTCCAGAAGTGCGGGTCGGCCAGCGGGATGTCCACACTCTGCAGCGACAGCGCATGCACCATCTGGCGCCAGTCGGTGGCGATCATGTTGGTCGCCGTCGGCAGCCCGGTGGCGCGGCGGAATTCGGCCATCACCTCGCGGCCGGAGAAGCCTTCTTCGGCGCCGCAGGGGTCTTCGGCGTAGGCGACGACGCCGCGCATGCGCTGGCCCAGGCGGATCGCGTCCTTCAGCAACCAGCCGCCGTTGGGGTCGAGCGTGACGCGCGCTTGCGGAAAGCGCTCGTGCAGCGCGATCACCGCGTCGACCTCGGCGTCGCCGGCCAGCACCCCGCCCTTGAGCTTGAAGTCGTTGAAGCCGTAGCGCTCGCGCGCGGCTTCGGCCAGGCGCACCACGGCCTGCGGTGTCATCGCTGCGTCGTGGCGCAGGCGGAACCAGGCGTTGTCGGCTCGCGCATCATCGACGTAGGGCAGGCCGGTCTTGCGCCGGTCGCCGATGAAGAACAGGTAGCCGAGCATCTCCACCGACTCGCGCTGCTGGCCCTCGCCCAGCAGCGCGGCCAGCGGCAGGTTCAGGTGCTGGCCCAGCAGGTCCAGCAGCGCCGATTCCACCGCCGTGACGGCGTGGATGGTGGTGCGCAGGTCGAAGGTCTGCAGCCCGCGGCCACCGCTGTCACGGTCGGCGAAGCGCTGCTGCATCTCGCGCAGCACCGCCTGCACGTTGGCGATGCTTTGGCCCACGACCAGCTCGCGTGCGTCGTCCAGCGTCTGGCGGATCTTCTCGCCGCCGGGCACTTCGCCGACGCCGGTGCGCCCGGCGCTGTCGGTCAGCACCAGCAGGTTGCGCGTGAAGAACGGGCCGTGCGCGCCGCTCAGGTTCATCAGCATCGAGTCGCGGCCGGCCACGGGGATGGCCTGCAGCGTCTTGACGATCGGGGTGTCGCTCATGTCGTGTCTCCTGTGGCCGGATGCGCCTGGACGGCATTGCAGGCCGATCGCGCATCGTCGATGCAGCCGGCCGAGGGCATGCTAGCCGGGGCGTCGGTCATGGCACAGCCGCGGGGACGCGGCGTCGAGCGCTGTGCGACAACGGTTGGCGCCCGCGCAGCGGGGTCAAGCGCTGCCGCGCATCGGGATTCACGCGGCAGCGGCGCTCGCGGCTGCGCGCGGGTTGGTTGCGCGCGGGTTGGTTGCGCATCACGGCCCGGGCAGGGGGTCTGGCCTGTACGCCCGCGGCCCTGGATGCCTGTGGTGCTGCGCAGAACGGCCAGATAACGCATGGCGGCCAATCTAACAAAGCTGCGCGTCTTGGGCCACAGCCGCGCCGGCCGCGGCAGGCACCGCCGGGCGGGTCGATGCCGCTGAGCGAACCGACCCCGCTGAAGCGGCTGCTGCGCGCTGGCGCCGCTGCTGCACGCGCCGGTGGCACCGGCGTTATCGTCAAGGCTGCGACGCAGCCTCGGTGCAGCGCCATGCGTTGAGCGCATGCGCGCGTGCGAGCGGGTGCTGCCGTCGCCCGCCCGGCAAGCCGTCCCCGGCCGCTTCACGGCGCGTCCAGGAAACCGGGCAAGCTCACCACAACGACCCAGGAGACGACGATGCGACCCAGCCCTTGCCTTCAACCATTGCCGGCGTCGAGCATCGCGCTTGCCGCCGTGCTTGCCCTGAGCAGCTGCGGCGGCGAAGAACTCGGCAGCAGCACCCAGCCCTGGCTGTCGCCGTCACTGATCGACGAGCAGGCCGCGGCCAGCACCGATGCCGCCAAGGAGGCGGTGGCCAACAAGCGCGCGCAGGCGCTGATCGCGGCGATGACGCTGGACCAGAAGCTGCAGCAGCTCACCGGCGCGCTGCCGGAGATCGTGCCCGAGCTGCCGCACTGCAAGGGCGGGCGCCATGTCTCCGGCATCGCCGCGCTGGGCATCCCGACCCTGCGCGTCACCAACGGTCCGGTCGGCCTGGGCCAGAACGACTGCGTGTCGGCGTCGATCCCGCCGATCTACTTCAACCTCGGCGGCGAGCGCGTCGATATCACCGCCTACACCGACGCGTCGTCGGCCAAGGCCACCGCGCTGCCGTCGGCGATGGGGGCCGCGGCCTCGTTCGACCCGGCCGTGGCCGCGGCCTACGGCGATGTGATCGGCACCGAGATGCTGAACCTGGCGCTGCACGTGTTCGAAGCGCCGGGCATGAACCTGAGCCGGCTGCCGATCCTCGGTCGCAACTTCGAGTACTTCGGCGAGGACCCTTACCTGGCCGGCGTGATGTCGGTGGCCGAGATCAAGGCGGTGCAGGCCAAGGGCCTGATCGGCATGGCCAAGCACTTCGTGGCCAACGAGCAGGAGACCAACCGCACCACGGTGCAGGAGACGGTCGACCGCCAGGTGCTGCGCGAGCTGTACCTGCTGCCCTTCGAGATGTCGGTCAAGGACGGCAAGGTGGCCTCGATCATGTGCGCCTACAACTACGTCAACGGCCTGTCGTCGTGCGCGCACAAGGAGCACCTGACCGACATCCTGCGCACCGACTGGGGCTTCAGCGGCTACGTGCAGTCCGACTTCTACGCCACCAAGACCACGGTGGACACGCTGGCCGCCGGCATGGACCACATGATGCCCACGCCGCAGCAGTGGGCGCCCGACAAGCTCGAGGCGGCACTGAACGCGGGCGCGATCAGCCAGGCCCAGATCGACATGGCGCTGCAGCGGCGCTACACGCAGATGTTCAAGTACGGCATCTTCGAGCGCCCGCTCAAGCAGACCGACATCGACTTCGCCGCCAACGGCAAGGTGGCGCGCGACATCGGCGTGAAGTCCGCCGTGCTGCTGCAAAACCACCACCAGGCGCTGCCCTTCGCCGCCACCGTGCGCAACGTGGTGCTGATCGGCAAGGCCACGCAGGTCTACGCGCAGCATGCGGTGGTCGGCGGCCAGATGGTCGGGCAAAAGCCGGGCGCCGGCGGCGGCAGTTCGGACGTGGTGCCCAACTACGTGGTGTTGCCGCTGGACGGCATCAAGCAGGTGCTGCAGGAACTGGGCAACACCACGGCCACGGTCAAGCTGGTGCTGGTGGACGACGCCAACAGCAACGCCACCATCGACGGCGCGGCCGCGAGCTTCGCGCAGGCGATGGCCGCGGCCGCGGCGGCCGACGCGGTGATCGTGATGGCCGGCACCATCTCTGAAGAAGGCGCCGACCGCGCCAGCTTTGCCAATGCCAGCGGCAAGCAGCGCACTGCCATCGGCGACCACCTCGACTGGTATGTGAAGTGCCCGGCCTCGGCCGGCGCCGTCGACGGTTCGGTGACCTGCAGGCTGCCGGCCGGCGTGAAGAACATCCCCGCCGACAGCAAGACGGTGGCGATGATCGAGGCGGTGATCGGCACCGCGTCGACCACCGGCAAGACGATGCTGCAAAAGACCGCGCTGGTGCTGAAGGACAACGCCGGGGTCGCGATGCCGCCCTCGCTGGTGGGGCCGGCCGGTCCCGCCATGCTCGAAGTCTGGTTCCCGGGGCAGGAGGACGGCCACATCGTGGCCGACCTGCTGTTCGGCCGCAAGAACCCCTCGGGCAAGCTGCCGGTGAGCTTTCCCTATGTCGGCAAGGGCTTCCTCGACCACGCCAG
Organism: uncultured Rubrivivax sp.; assembly: GCA_937967345.1. Classification (GTDB taxonomy): domain Bacteria; phylum Pseudomonadota; class Gammaproteobacteria; order Burkholderiales; family Burkholderiaceae_C; genus Rubrivivax. Next base: position 5,548 of record CALBTN010000019.1, read on the forward strand.
CGCGCAGCAGTTTCCGGGGCTGGTCGAAGCCGACGGCGTGACGCAGACGGTGGAGTACACCGAGCAGCTGCACATCGGCTACCGCTGGTACGACGGCAACGTCAGCGGCCAGTGCGCGGTCGATGCGGCGACCAAGCTCAACCCCTGCGTGGCCTTCCCCTTCGGCCATGGCTTGTCCTATACGAGCTTCGCCATCAGTGGCGCGAGCGTGGTGCGCAACGCCGGCAAGTACGACGTCAAGGCCACCGTGAAGAACACCGGCAGCGTGGCCGGATCCGAAGTGGTGCAGGTCTACCTGTCGTTTCCCAGCGGCAGCACCGCCTACGCCGGCGGTGCCGTGCAACCGCCGAAGCGCCTGGTCGGCTTTGCCAAGGTCGAACTGGCGCCGGGTGCGTCGCGCGAGGTCACGATCACGGTCGACCCGGCGGCGAGCAACCACCCGCTGAGCTTCTGGAGCAAGACCTACAACAGCTGGATCAGCCCGGCCGGCAGCTATGCCTTGCACGTCGGCAGTTCGTCGTCGCCGAAGGATCTGACCACGCTGAGCTTCACGCGGTAGACGACGGTGGCCTGCGTGCGTTGCGGCTTGCCGCGTCATGCCCGTCCGGCCGGCGATCGTGCAGGCGCTACAGGCCGGCGACGGAACGCGCCAAAGGGAGGTATCGAATGAGTGGCGAGCCCCGCAAGCCCCACCCGAATGGCACCCAGCCGCCGCTGACGATCCAGCTGCACGAGCGCGACAACGTCGCCATCGTCGCCAACGACGGCGGCCTGCCCGCAGGCACGGTCCTGGCCGACGGCCTGAAGCTGCGCGAGAAGGTGCCGCAGGCGCACAAGGTGGCGCTGGCCGACATCGCCGAGGGCGGCGAGGTGCGGCGCTACGGCGTCATCATCGGCCATGCGCTGAAGCCGATCGAAGCCGGCGGCTGGGTGCACGAGCGGCTGCTGAAGATGCCGCCGGCGCGCGAGCTCGAAGGCCTGCCCGTCGCTACCGTCAAGCCCGAACCGCAGCCGCCGCTCGAGGGCTACCACTTCGACGGCTACCGCAACCCCGACGGCTCGGTGGGTACGCGCAACATCCTGGCGATCACGCAGACCGTGCAATGCGTGGCCGGCGTCACCGCCTACGCGGTGCAGCGCATCAAGGCCGAGCTGCTGCCGAAGTTTCCCAACGTCGACGACGTGGTCGCGCTCGAACACGGCTACGGCTGCGGCGTGGCGATCGACGCGCCCGACGCCGTGATCCCGATCCGCACGCTGCGCCACATCAGCCTGAACCCCAACTTCGGCGGCGAGCTGATGGTGGTCAGCCTGGGCTGCGAGAAGCTGCAGCCCGAGCGCCTGATGCCGCCGGGCACGATCCCGCTGGTCGACGAGCGGCTGGTTGCCGACGTCGGCGACAGCGCCTCGCCCGAGCTCGACGTGGTCGTGCTGCAGGACGAAGCGCATGTCGGCTTCCTGAGCATGGTCGAGTCGATCCTGCGCCAGGCCGAGCTGCACCTGGAGCGGCTGAACACGCGCCAGCGCGTGCGCGTGCCGGCCAGCGAGCTGGTGGTGGGCGTGCAGTGCGGCGGCAGCGATGCCTTTTCCGGCGTCACCGCCAATCCGGCGGTGGGTTACTGCACCGACCTGCTGGTGCGCGCCGGCGCGACGGTGATGTTCTCGGAAGTCACCGAGGTGCGCGACGGCATCGACCAGCTCACCGCGCGCGCCGCCACGCCCGAGGTGGCCGAAGCGATGGTGCGCGAGATGGCCTGGTACGACGCCTACCTGGCCCGCGGCCGCGTCGACCGCAGCGCCAACACCACGCCCGGCAACAAGAAGGGCGGGCTGTCGAACATCGTCGAGAAGGCGATGGGCTCGATCGTCAAGTCGGGCAGCGCGCCGATCAGCGGCGTGCTCGCGCCCGGCGACAAGCTGAACGGCCAGCGCGGGCTGATCTACGCCGCCACGCCGGCCAGCGACTTCATCTGCGGCACGCTGCAACTGGCCGCCGGCATGAACCTGCACGTCTTCACCACTGGCCGCGGCACACCGTACGGGCTGGCAGCGGTGCCGGTGATCAAGGTCGCCACGCGCAGCGAGCTGGCGCGGCGCTGGCACGACCTGATGGACGTGGACGCCGGCAGCATCGCCAGCGGCGGCAAGACGATCGAGGAGGTCGGCTGGGAGCTGTTCCAGCTGATGCTCGAGGTCGCCAGCGGCCGCAGGAAGACCTGGGCCGAGCACTGGAAGCTGCAC
>CALBTN010000020.1 GCA_937967345.1 uncultured Rubrivivax sp.
TCGACCAGCGTCGAGCCGCGCACCGTGCGCGCGTACTGCACCCAGCCGGTCAGCGAGATGGCGACGATCAGCACGCCGAAGGCCAGCGACTCGGGCGCGTTGGGGAACACCGCGCGGCCGACGCCGTCGATCAGCAGCGCCACCAGGATCGCCGGGAACGACAGCATCACGTCGCAGATGCGCATGATCAGCGCGTCGACCTTGCCGCCGGCAAAACCCGACAGCAACCCGAGGCCGACGCCGACGATCATCGACACCAGCACCGAGGCCACGCCGACGAACAGCGAGATGCGCGCGCCGTACATGATGGCCGACAGCAGGTCGCGGCCCTGGTCGTCGGTGCCGAGCAGGAACTTGGGCGAGCCGCCTTCCATCCACGCCGGCGGCAACCGCGCGTCGCTCAAGTCCACCGAGGCCAGGTCGAAGGGGTCGTGCGGCGCCACCCAGGGCGCGAACACCGCGACGAAGATGCACAGCGCGGCAATCACCGCGGCGATCATCGCGGTGGGCGAGCGCGTGAAGCTGTGCCAGACGTCGCCGTCGAAGAAGCGCGCGAGCGCGCCGGGTGCGGCGGCCACCGTGCCGTTGCTCATCGAGTGCGCTCCATGTTCAGTGCCCGCCCGCGGGTTTTTCGATGCGCAGCCGGGGGTCGACCGCGAAGTACAGCAAGTCGACGACGAGGTTGACGATGACGAAGATCAGTGCCACCAGGCACAGGTAGGCCGCCATCACCGGCACGTCGGCAAACTGCACCGCCTGGATGAACAGCAGCCCCATGCCGGGCCACTGGAACACGGTCTCGGTGATGATCGCAAAGGCGATCAGCGCGCCCAGTTGCAGCCCGGTGATGGTGATCACCGGCACCAGGGTGTTCTTCAGCGCGTGGCCGAAATACACCGAACGGTCGGGCAGGCCGCGCGCGCGGGCGAACTTGATGTAGTCGGTGCGCAGCACCTCGAGCATCTCGGCGCGCACCAGCCGCAGGATCAGCGCCAGCTGGAAGATCGCCAACGTGATCGCCGGCAGGATCAGGTGCTTCCAGCCATCCACTGTGAGCACGCCGGTGCTCCAGCCGCCGAAGGACACGGTATCGCCGCGGCCGAAGCTGGGCAGCCATTTCAGCGTCACCGAGAAGATCAGGATCAGCAGGATGCCGATCAGGAAGGTCGGCAGCGACACGCCCAGCAGCGAGCCGGTCATCGCCAGCTGCGAGCCGAAGCTGCCGCGCTTCAGCGCCGCATACACGCCCAGCGGGATGCCCACCAGCAAGGCGATCACGCCGGCGACGATCGACAGCTCGAGCGTGGCCGGCAGCCGCTCGGCGATCAGCGCCGATACCTTGCGGCCCTGGCGCAGGCTCAGGCCGAAGTCGCCCTGCAGCGCATTGCCGGCGAAGTGCGCAAACTGCACCACGAAGGGCTTGTCCAGCCCCAGATCCTTGCGCAGCGCCTCGCGTTGCTCGGCGGTGGCGTCCTGGCCGAGCATGCTGGCCACCGGGTCGCCGACGTACTGGAACAGCATGAAGGCGATGAAGGCCACCGACAGCATCACCAGGAAGGCCTGGGCGAGGCGGCGCAAGATGAAGGCGAGCATGCGGCGAGTTGGATCGGTTACCGCGTTGACAGCGCGGCGCTGAAGCATCGGCAAATGGCGGTGCGCACGCCAGCGGGAAAACCAACAGATCCGGCCAAGTCGATGTAGCGCGCGCGCTGGCCGAGCCGGAGGCACCGGTCGCGCACCCAACAAAAAAGGCCACCCCGAGGGGTGGCCTTTGCCGATCGTGCAGGCTGCCTGACGGCAGCCTTTCGATCAGAACGCGTGACGGATGCCGAGCTGGCCGCCGGTCGAGTTGTTGCCGGGCGTCAGGGCGCCAGACTGGGTGTTCACCGAGAACTGCGAATTGCCATCGTTGTTGATCGACGACCAAGTCGCGTACAGCGCGGTGCGCTTGGACAGGTTGTAGTCCACGCCGATCGCCCACTGCGTGGCGTCGTCGTTGCTCAGCGCGTCCTTGCCGTTGGTGCCGCCGTAGCTGCCCTTGACGTTCCACTGGCCGAACGGCGCGGTGATCGCGACAAACCAGTTCTCGCGGCGAGCCTTGTCGCTGCCCAACACCGCCACCGGCAGATCGGTCAGCTGGAACTGGCCATAGAAGCCCGCGAGCTTCATGAAACCGAAGTTCCACGAGCCGGCGATGTTCCAGGCGTCCAGTTCGATGTCGGTACCGACCAGCACGTCTTCGGTCTTGCCGTAGGCGCCAGCGATGTCGAACGGGCCGGCGGCGTAACCGATGCGGCCGCCATAGTACTTGTTGGCGTTGGCCTTTTCACCCGCGGCCACGCTCAACTGACCGTACAGGCCCATGCCCTGGGTGCCGGCCGGCAGGATGTACGACACCATGTTGTTGGCGCGCACCAGCGTGCCGTAACCGGCCTCAGTGGGGCCCGTCAGGGTGGTGACGGCAAACTTGCTCAGGGCCAGGTTCGTCGCGGCGCCGACACCGACGGTGCCAAACGGATCGTAGTTGGTCCAGTTCCAGTAGGTCGGGGTGTAGTCACGACCCAGGCGCAGTTCGCCCCAGCGGTTCGACAGGCTGACGGTCGAACGACGGTTGAACACCAGGGCGTTCTCGCCACCCGTGCTCGTTCCACCGTTGCCCCACTGCATCGTGTTACGGCCAGTGTCGGGAGCCAGGCCGGCCTCGAGCCAGAAGCTGGCCTTCATGCCGCCGCCGAGGTCTTCGACGCCGCGGAAGCCGAGGCGGCTGCTGGCCATGCCGTCGGTGCCCATCGAATAGGTGCGGTCATTGTTGTTGACCGTCATCACGTTGACGTCGACGATGCCGAACAGCGTCACCGACGACTGCGCCGAAGCCGCGCCGGCGAACGCACCCAGAGCAGCCAGTGCGATTAGGGATTTTTTCATTGCCATTTCTCCTAGGTTAATACCGAAGACCTGATCGATTCGCGGGCTGCGGGGTGATCAGACCTAACCCCTCATCGGAAGTTGAATGAGATTGCACCAGACCGCCGCGCCGCTGGCAAAGGTTTGGGCGCCAAAGGCTGCAGTTCTGTTGTCTGGGCACAACGAGACGGGGTTTCAGCGCCGCTTTCTGGCATCAAGCAAGAACCGCGCCACGGATTGGCAGTGCCGCCGCGGCGCCAGCGCCGCAGCACCGGCCGCAGCCGGGCCGTCGGGCGAAGCGCCGATAATCAACCTTTCGCCTGGCGGGCTGGGCCGCAGGCAAGTTGGCCGAGCAGGGAGAGTCGAGCGATGTCGCGTGTGGACCGGGTCTTGAGCTGTGCCGACAACGCATTGCGCACGCTGTCCGGCGCGTACATGGCGGCACACCCCGCAGCCCCCAGCGCCCAGGGCAGCCCGGACGAAGCCGACACGCTGCCGCCCGAGCAGCGCAAGCTGTCGGCCGCCTTGATGCGGGTGAACCACGTCGGCGAGATCTGCGCGCAAGCGCTGTACAACGCGCAGGCGCTGGCCACGCGCGACGCCGGCCTGCATCGCCAGTTCGATGCCGCAGCGCGCGACGAATACGCGCATCTGGCCTGGACGCGCCAGCGCCTGCAGCAGTTGAACGACCGCCCCAGCCTGCTCAACCCGCTGTGGTACGCCGGCGCCTTCGGCATCGGGCTGCTCGCCGGCCGGCTGGGGCCGGGCATCAGCCTGGGCTTCGTGGCCGAGACCGAAGACCAGGTCGAGCAGCACCTGCGCAGCCACCTCGATCGGCTGCCCGAGGCCGACCACGCCTCGCGCGCCATCGTGCAGCGCATGATCGAAGACGAGGCGCGCCACGCCGCCGACGCCCGCGCTGCCGGCGCAGCCGAACTGCCCGAGCCGGTCAGGCGCGCGATGCGGCTGGCGGCCAAGGTCATGACCACCACCGCCCACCATGTCTGAGCCCATGCCCGAGCCCACCCCGATCCTGATCGACCGCCGCCGCGGCGGTGCTGCGCTGCTGCTGGCACTGCTCGGCGCGGCCAGCGGCTGCAGCAGCCCGCCGCCGGTGCCGCCGTTCAAGGCCGACAGCTTGTCGCCCACGCCGCTGCTGGGCAAGTTCGTCTGGCGCGACCTGGTCACCGAGGACCCCGATGCGGCCATGGCGTTCTACGCCGCCTTGTTCGGCTGGCAGTTCGAGCCAACGCGCGCGCACGGCGCGCCGTACTGGCTGGTGAAGGCAGGCGGGCAGACGATTGCCGGCATCAGCCGCACCCGGCGCAAGCTGCCCGATCAGCCGGTGTCGCAGTGGCTGAGCTTCATGTCGGTGGCCGATGTCGACCGCGCCGCCGAGCAAACCCGCAAGGCCGGCGGCAAGGTGGTGGCCGGCCCGTCCGACCTGCCCAACGTCGGCCGCGGCGCTGTGGTGATCGACCCCGACGGCGCACCGCTGGGCCTGCTGCGCAGCCGCATCGGCGATCCGGTGGACACCGCCGAGCCGGCGCTGCACCAGTTCTTGTGGACCGAGCACCTGTCGCGCGACCCGCAGGCCAGCGCCGACTTCTACGCCGCGCTGGCCGGCTTCGAGGTGCGCAAGCTCGACTTCGGCCCCCGCGCGTACTGGGTGCTGGTCAAGGGACGCGAGCGTGCCGGCTTGCTGCGCAATCCGCTGGCGGTCGACCGCCCGGTGTGGCTGAGCTACGTGCGCGTGGCCGACGTGGTGGCGTCGTTTCGCCGCGCCAAGGAGCTCGGCGGGCGCGTGCTGCTGCCGCCGCGCAGCGACCTGCGTGACGGCTCGATGGCGCTGATCGCCGACCCCACCGGGGCGATGCTGGCGCTGCAAACCTGGCCGGTGCGAACGGAGACGATGCGATGAAGCCAAGCTTTTCGCGCCGCGCCGCGGCGGCGCTGCTGTTGGGCGCCACCTTGCTGCTGAGCAGCTGCGACGGCGGCGGGTCGGGTGTGGGCTTCAGCGTCGACGTGCCCGCCGGCTACGGCGGCATGGAGCTGGGCCTGGCCACCACGCAGTGGGCCGGCAGGCCGTTCTGGTAGGCCGGGCGCCGGGTTCGGGCTAAAGCCCGCCGCCGCCACCGCGCAGGCAAGGCGGCGTCAGCGCCATCGCGCCGCCGCCGGTGGTGCGGCCATCGCTGCCGAAGCTGAGCTGGAACCACTGGCACTCGATGTTGCGGAAGTTCCACGACCAGACCTCGTCGCGCTGGCGGCCGACAAAGCTGACGTCGTCGGGCTGGCCCAGCGTCGCACGCACCTGCTCGTGCGTCATGCCGGCCGAGATGGTGCGAAAGCTGGCTACGTCGCGCACCTGCTGCCAGCGCAGCAGCCGGCCCGACGCGTCGACATCGAGCATGAACGTGCGCGCCCCGCTGGCTTGAAACTCGAGCCGCTTGGCGCCATCAGGCAACGTGTGCGTGGCTGCGGGCGCACCCATCTGGGCCCGGATTTCCTCAGCCGACGCACCGGTCTTCAGCGCATCGGGGTTCACCGAGGAACAGCCGGCCAGCGCGGCCGCAGCCAGCAGCGCGCCCCACAAAGACCTGTTCTTCATCACGGCTCCTGGGTCAGACCTCGACGATGTCGAAGCCGGTGCTGATCTGCGCGGTCTTGGACAGCATTGCGCTGGCCGAGCAGTACTTCTCGTGCGACAGCTGGATCGCGCGCGCCACCGCGGCCTCGCTCAGGCCCCGGCCGCTGACCGTGAAATGCATGTGGATGCGAGTGAACACTTTCGGGTCGACATCGGCCCGCTGCGCCTGCAGCTTGACCGAGCAGCCACTGACCGGCTGGCGGCCGCGGCGCAGGATCAGCACCACGTCGTAGGCCGCACAGCCGCCGGTGCCGGCGAGCACGGTTTCCATCGGCCGCGGCGCCAGATCACGCCCGCCACCGTCGGGCGCGCCGTCCATCACCAACAGGTGGCCGCTGCCGGTTTCGGCCACGAAGGCCATGCCGGCATCGCCATGCCAGCGAACGGTGCACTCCATCTCGCAACCCCCCTCAACCGCGCGCCATGGGGCGGCGATTGTGCAATGACACACACTTGGCCTGGGGCAGATACTCTAACAATGTGGCCACGGCGCCAAATCGATGTTGCGGCGCAGCAAGGCCGCTGCTAGACTGCGTTGCATAGGGAAGCAGTTCCCGACCGCTTGTCTCCTCCACCTTCCGAAAGGGTGGATTCAGCCCAAGGCAGCAATGCCTTGGGCTTTTTTTTGCGGGTTTGGCGCGGCCCTATCATGCGGCGCCGTTCTTCCATCGCGACGCCTCACGGCGCGCGCCCTCGCCTTGAAGTCCACGCCCTCCGCGCCGCGCCGGCCCGATCTGTCCGGCTACCTGCAAAAGATCCTGAACGCGCGCGTCTACGACGTCGCGGTCGAGACCGACCTCGACCCGGCGCGCGCGCTGTCGCGCCGGCTCGGCAACCACGTGCTGCTCAAGCGCGAGGACCAGCAGCCGGTGTTCAGCTTCAAGCTGCGCGGGGCCTACAACAAGATGGCGCAGCTCAGCGCCGAGCACCTGGTGCGCGGCGTGATCTGCGCGTCGGCCGGCAACCACGCGCAAGGCGTCGCGCTGAGCGCGCGCCGGCTGGGCTGCAAGGCGGTGATCGTGATGCCGGTGACCACACCAAGGCTCAAGGTCGACGCAGTGCACGCGCTGGGCGCCGAGGTGGTGCTGCACGGCGACAGCTACTCCGACGCCTACGTGCACGCGCTCGAGCTCGAAACCGCGCAGGGCCTGAGCTTCGTGCACCCCTTCGACGACCCCGAAGTGATCGCCGGCCAGGGCACGATCGCGATGGAGATCCTGCGCCAGCACCAAGCGCCGATCGACGCGGTGTTCGTGGCCATCGGCGGCGGCGGGCTGATCTCGGGCGTGGCCGCGTACATCAAGGCGGTGCGCCCGCAGATCCAGGTGATCGGCGTGCACACCGTCGACTCCGACGCCATGCTGCGCTCGGTGCGCGCGGGCAAGCGCGTGCAGCTGGCCGATGTCGGCCTGTTCGCCGACGGCACCGCGGTCAAGCAGGTCGGCGCCGAGACCTTCCGCCTGGCGCGCGCGCTGGTCGACGACTACGTGGTGGTCGACACCGACGCGGTGTGCGCGGCGATCAAGGACGTGTTCCAGGACACGCGCAGCATCCTCGAGCCGTCGGGCGCCTTGGGCGTGGCCGCGATCAAGCAGTACGTCGAACAGCACAAGGTCAAGGGCAAGACCTTCGTCACCATCACCAGCGGCGCGAACATGAACTTCGACCGGCTGCGCTTCGTCGCCGAGCGCGCCGAGGTCGGCGAGCAGCGCGAGGCGCTGTTCGCGGTGACGATCCCCGAGGAGCGCGGCTCGTTCAAGCGCTTTTGCGAGCTGATCGGCAAGCGCGCGGTCACCGAGTTCAACTACCGCATCGCCGACGCCAAGCTCGCGCACCTGTTCGTCGGCATCGCCATCTCGCGCCGCGACGAGGCCGAGCGCATCGCGCGCGGCTTCGAGCGTCACGGCTTTCCCACGCTGGACCTGAGCGACGACGAGATGGCCAAGGAACACCTGCGCCACCTGATCGGCGGCCATTCCGAGCTGGCGCAAGGCGAGCGGCTGTTCCGCTTCGTCTTTCCCGAACGCCCGGGCGCGCTGATGCGCTTTTTGTCGTCGCTGCATCCGGGCTGGAACATCAGCCTGTTCCACTACCGCAACCAAGGCGCCGACCACGGCCGCATCCTGGTGGGCATGCAGGTGCCCAAGGCCGACGAGCGCGAGTTCAAGGCCTTCCTGCAAGCGCTGGCCTACCCCTGCGTCGAAGAATCGGACAACCCGGTGTACCGGCTGTTCCTGCGCTGATCGAACCCGCGCACGGCGCCGGCCTGGCGCATGCCGGGTACGTCCGTGCGTCGGCCGCCAGGCCGACTTGTCCAACGAATCGGAGCCCCCTCTTGGAGGGGGCTCGGGGGAGCGGTGCATAGCGCCCCAGGCGCAAAGCGGCCTGCGGCCGCTTTGCGCCGCCAGCAGCCGTTCGCCCCTTTTGCCTCCAACGGCTTGGTGTCAGGCCTCGATGCGTGCCTGCACGTTGCGCAGCCGGATGTGCAGCTCGCGCAGCTGGGTCTCGTCGACCGCGCTGGGCGCGCCCGTCAGCAAGCACTGCGCGCGCTGCGTCTTCGGGAAGGCGATCACGTCGCGCAGCGACTCCGCGCCGGTCATCAGCATCACGAAGCGGTCCAGGCCGATGGCGATGCCGCCGTGCGGCGGCGCGCCGTAGCGCAGCGCGTCGAGCAAGAAGCCGAACTTGGTCTGCGCTTCGTCGGGCCCGATGTTCAGCGCGCGAAACACCTTGCTCTGCACTTCCTCGCGGTGGATCCGCACCGAGCCGCCGCCAAGCTCGACGCCGTTGAGCACCACGTCGTAGGCCTTGGCGATGCAGCGGCCCGGGTCGGTCTGCAGCCAGTCCTCGTGGCCGTCCTTGGGCGCGGTGAACGGGTGGTGCACCGCGTTCCAGCGGCCGGCCGCGTCGTCGTGCTCGAACATCGGGAAGTCCACCACCCACAGCGGCTCCCAGGCGCCTTGCACCAGCCCGCGCGCCTTGCCGAAGTCGCTGTGGCCGATCTTCACGCGCAAGGCGCCGATCGCGTCGTTGACCACCTTGGCCTTGTCGGCGCCGAAGAACAGCAAGTCGCCGTCGGCCGCGCTGCTGCGCTGCAGGATCTGCTCCAGCGCGGCATCGTGCAGGTTCTTCACCACCGGCGACTGCAGGCCCTCGCGGCCCTTGGCCAGGTCGTTGACCTTGATCCAGGCCAGCCCCTTGGCGCCGTAGATCTTGACGAACTCGGTGTAGGCGTCGATCTCGCTGCGGCTGAGTTCGGCGCCGCCGGGCACGCGCAGCGCGACCACGCGGCCGTCGGCCTGGCGCGCCGGGCCGGAGAAGACCTTGAACTCGACGTCGCGCATCACCTCGGTCAGCTCGGTCAGCTCGAGCTTGACGCGCAGGTCGGGCTTGTCCGAGCCGTAGCGCTGCATCGCGTCGGCGTACTTCATCACCGGGAAGGCCGGCAGCTCGACGCCGATCGCGTGCTGGAAGACGCTGCGGATCATGCCCTCGAACATCGTGCGGATCTCCTCCTCGCCGAGGAACGAGGTCTCGATGTCGATCTGCGTGAATTCGGGCTGGCGGTCGGCGCGCAGATCCTCGTCGCGGAAGCACTTGACGATCTGGTAGTAGCGGTCGAAGCCGGCGACCATCAGCAACTGCTTGAACAGTTGCGGCGACTGCGGCAGGGCGAAGAAGTGG
>CALBTN010000021.1 GCA_937967345.1 uncultured Rubrivivax sp.
GCCGTACTGCCCGATCAAGATCATGATGAACGTCGGCAACCCGCAGCTGGCCTTCGACTTCGCGCAGATGCCCAACGGCGGCGTCGGTCTGGCGCGGTTGGAGTTCATCATCAACAACAACATCGGCGTGCACCCGAAGGCGATCCTCGACTATCCCAACATCGACCCGGAGCTGAAGAAGGCGGTCGAGTCGGTGGCGCGCGGCCACGCGTCGCCGCGGGCCTTCTACGTCGACAAGCTGGCCGAGGGCATCGCCACCATCGCCGCGGCCTTCTGGCCCAAGCCGGTGATCGTGCGGCTGTCGGACTTCAAGTCCAACGAGTACCGCAAGCTGATCGGCGGCGGCCGCTACGAGCCGGATGAAGAGAACCCGATGCTCGGCTTTCGCGGCGCGTCGCGCTACGTCAGCCCGGAGTTCGCCGACGCGTTCGCGATGGAGTGCGAGGCGCTCAAGCGCGTGCGCAACGACATGGGGCTGGTCAATGTCGAGGTCATGGTGCCCTTCGTGCGCACCGTGCGCCAGGCGCGCAAGGTGACCGAGATGCTGGCCGAGCGCGGCCTGAAGCGCGGTGTCAACGGTCTGCGGCTGATCATGATGTGCGAGGTGCCGAGCAACGCGATCCTGGCCGACCAGTTCCTCGAGTACTTCGACGGCATGTCGATCGGCTCGAACGATCTGACGCAGCTCACACTCGGGCTGGACCGCGATTCCGGGCTGGAGCAGCTGGCCGACGATTTCGACGAGCGCGACCCGGCGGTCAAGGCGATGATCTCGCGCGCCATCACCGCCTGCCGTGCCACCGGCAAGTACGTCGGCATCTGCGGCCAGGGCCCGAGCGACTACCCCGACTTCGCCGACTGGCTGGCCGCCGAGGGCATCGAGTCGATCTCGCTCAACCCCGACACCGTGATCGAGACCTGGCAGCGGCTGGCGCGGCAGAAGCACTGATGCACGGTGCGCTCGCGCCATGCTGATGCTGGTGAACGCGGTGCAGCTGGTGCTGTACATCGCGCTGCTGGCGTTGCTCGGCCAAGGCGCCTTGCACCTGCTGACGGGTGCCGGGCGCGATCGCAACCTGTTCTATCGCCTGCTGCGCACGGCTGCCCAGCCGTTCACGCGGCTGGTGCGCCGCCTGACGCCGGCGCGCGTGGCCGAACGCCACGTGCCATGGCTGACCTTCGTCGTGCTGCTGGGCGCTTACGTGGCCGTCACGGCGTGGAAGATCGCGCTGTGCCTGGGCGGCGGCATGGGCGCTTGCCGATGAGGGCGCTGGCGCAGCGTGCGCTGGCGGCGCAAGCGGCGCTGTGGCGCACGCTCGGGCGCGAGGATCGCGCCGTCGGCGCGCTCGACCGCCTGCTGCAGCGCTTCGCGCGCGACGCTGACGCGCTGGCGCAGCGCGCCCACCTGCACGCGCGTCGCGGCCGCCATGCGCTTGCGCTGCGCGACTTCGATGCGCTGCTGCAGTTGCGGCCGCAAGACGCCGCAGCCTGGTTCAACAAGGGCTTCGTCCTCGAACAGCTCGGCTGTTGGCAAGACGCGCTCGACGCCTTTGGCCGTGCCACCGCGATCGATGCCGGGCTCGACCGCGGCTGGTACGGCATGGCGCTGGTGCTGATACGCCTGCAGCGGCTGGACGAGGCGGTGGCCGCGTTGCAGCGCAATACCGAGCTGCAGCCGATGAGCCCTTACGGCTGGTATCAGCTGGCGCGCGTGCACGCCGCGCGGCTGCGCCCCGACGAGGCGGCGCGCATCGTCGGCCACCTGCAAGGCTTCGAGCCGAAGGTGGCCGCGCAACTGCGCCGCGAAATCGGCCTGCCGGCGTCCAACTGATCCGATGGCGCTCGACGACAACCTGCGCCGCTACTGGTCGCGCACCCGGCGGGTCACCGCGTGGCTGATGGCGGTGTGGCTGGTGGTGACCTTCGGCGTGGCCTACTTCGCGCGCGAACTGTCGTTCACCTTCTTCGGCTGGCCCTTCAGCTGGTGGGTGGCCGCCCAAGGCGCGCTGGTGGTCTACCTGCTGATCGTGGTGTTCTACGCCTGGTACATGGGCCGGCTCGACCGTGAGCACGGCGTGGCCGAGGACGAATGAATCGGGCCTGAGCTCGGGGCCGCGAACCCGCGGCCGATGTAGAATGCTCGGCTTTTCCCTTGCTGCACCCCAAGCAGGCTGGCATGGGCTTCGGCCCGCAGACCGCTTGCACCGACGCCACGGGGCAGCTTCCACCATCGGAAACCACAAGGAGTATGGATGCGTCACTATGAAATCGTCCTGCTGATCCACCCGGATCAAAGCGAGCAGGTTCCCGCGATGCTCGAGCGCTACAAGACGCTGGTGAGTGCGGCCGGCGGCACGGTGCACCGGGTCGAGGACTGGGGGCGGCGGCAGTTGGCCTACATGATCCAGAAGCTGGCCAAGGCGCACTACCTGTGCCTGAACATCGAGTGCAGCAAGGAAACGCTGACCGAGCTCGAAACCGGGTTTCGCTTCAACGACGCGGTGCTGCGCTCGCTGACAGTGGCGCGCGAAGCCGCGATCACCACGCCTTCGGTGATGATGAAGGGCAGCGACAAGGAAGACCGGCGCCAGACCGCCTCGGCGCCGCCGCAAGGAGCCGCGGCCTGAACCGACTGGTTCTGGAAGCGCGCCTGGTCGAGCGCCGCGCGTTGCGCTACACCCCCGCGGGCCTGCCGGCGCTGGACTTCGAGCTCAGACACGAGTCGCAGTTGAGTGAAGACGGCCAGCCCCGAAAGGTGGCGCTGCAGTTGCGCGCGGTGGCCATCGGCCGCATCGCCGAGCCCTTGACGACACTCGAGCTCGGCAGCCAAGGCAGCTTTGCCGGCTTTCTGGCCGCGGCGCGCAACGGACGCGGGCTGCAGTTCCATGTCACCGAGTTCGCGCCTGCAAGCGATTGATCATCTGCAAAGATTCACAAGGAGTTTTCTATGCCCCCGCCACGTGGTAAAGGCCGGTTTTCCAAGGACAAGCGTCCGAAGCGCAACCAGCAGTCGCTGCTGTTTCGCCGCAAGCGCTTTTGCCGCTTCACCGTCGCCGGTGTCAAGGAGATCGACTACAAGGACATCGACACGCTGCGCGACTTCATCGGCGACAACGGCCGCATCACGCCGGCCCGCCTGACCGGCACGCGCGCCTTCTACCAGCGCCAGCTGACCACGGCCATCAAGCGCGCGCGCTTCCTGGCCCTGCTGCCGTACTCCGACCAGCACAAGGTCTGATCGGGAGCCCGCCATGCAAATCATTCTTCTGGAAAAGATCGCCAACCTGGGCAACCTGGGCGACGTGGTCAAGGTCAAGGACGGCTACGCGCGCAACTTCCTGATCCCCACCAAGCGTGCGCGGCGTGCCACCGATGCCGCGATCAAGGAGTTCGAGACACGCCGCGCCGAGCTCGAGAAGGCCGCCGCCGACAAGCTGGCCGCCGCCCAGTCGCTGCAGGAGCAGCTGGCCGGCAAGGTGGTGCAGATCAGCCAGAAAGCCGGCGTCGACGGCCGGCTGTTCGGCTCGGTGACCAACGCCGACATCGCCGAGGCCCTGGTCCAGCTGGGGCTGGCGATCCACAAATCGCAGGTGCGCCTGCCCAGCGGACCGCTGAAGGTGACCGGCGAGCATCCGGTGTCGGTGTCGCCGCACACCGACGTCGTGGCCGAAATCACCGTGCAGGTGGTTGCGCGGGTCGACTGACGCCGTTAGGCTAACAGCCTCGTTGTTGACGAAGGCCGGCGCAAGCCGGCCTTCTTGCATTGCACGGTACGTGTTGCACACCGGCCGTGCCCAGCCTGTCCACAGACTTGACCACAAGCCCACCATGCCAGCGATGCGCGATTCCCGCGACAGCGCCCCGCGCGACGAAGAAGTCGCGCGCCTGCGCGTGCC